>CAZRDD010000039.1:12819-17852 GCA_964598675.1 uncultured Parafilimonas sp. | reverse complement strand
TTATTTGTAATGGGGTCAACCTTTTGGCCAAGCAGGTACGCTTCTGTTTTTGTGATAGTACCCCTTTGGGAGTCGTAATAAGTCCAGGTGCCATGCTGCATAGTAGAGGCATCCACCTTAATTACTTTCATGTAAATTTTAGTATCATCATTTAGGTCGGGCACCTGTATGGTATCGTAAGGGTTTTCGGGGTTGGTGGCGCGCCAGCTTTCCTCCCGCACCAGGCCCCACATATCATAATAATCACAAATGCCGTTTTTATAGCCCCATTTATAGTTTTCTATTGATTGTACGTCTCCCTGCAGCGTGTACCTGCGCCAGGTACCTTCTTTTTTGTCATCTTTAAATACGCCTTCTTCCTCGTAACCCGGTTCGCCGCGCACACTTTGCACATGTACCACCCATTTACCCTGTTTAAGGTTGTTTTTATCAGTACAGTTAAGGGTATCGTGGTGTACGCCTATCATAAACGTTTTGCACTGGGATGATGCCCGCAGGCAGGTAAACAGCAAAATAAGTAACAACCACCGCATACTGTATAATTTATGATGTAAAGGTACAAACCTTATACCAACCCTTTAAACGAAGGGTGAGGAGATTAAATTGTTTTATGTGTGCAGTTACAGAGATTAAAACACTTCGGCAATATTTACAAATAGCCCGTGAGATTCATTTGTGCCAAAACCATAGTCAATATCAATATTGGTTTTAGAGGTTTTGTTTAGCTTAATTCTCAGGCCAAACCCTGCTGCGGGTTGCAGGTATTTAAAGGAATAATTGCCTGGCCATTGTGAGAATGACTGTGCATTGGCAAAAACCACACCACCCAGTAAGCCATTACGTGTTAGTTGAAAGCGGTACTCACTTTCCAGGTATAGCATTTGCCTGCTGCGAAAGCGGCCCTGTATATACCCCCTGCCAGTATTGGTATAAGTATCCCAGGAGGTGGAAGGGAGGTCTAAATACGGTGGGTTGCCGTTAAGTACCAACCAGTCGTAACTCCAAAAAGCTAAAACGTTGTGGCTGCTTGCAGGAAACTGAAAATACTTTCGGGCATCTATCAGTAACGACTGCCAGTTGTCATCACTGCCTAAAAAAGTAAAATTGTTTCGCAGTACCACATTGGCATATTCCCCATGGGATGGGTTGATGGGGTTATCCCTGCTGTCGTACAACAAATTAAGAGACAAGCCTGATGATATTGTTTTTTTAGGGTTTGATGAATAGGCCGAATAGTTGCTAAAGCCTCCGTCTTCATAACCGTTTTCAGAAATGTTCCAGTGATAATCCAGGTTATAGCCTATGCCTGCATAAAAATTGCTGTTGATGCGCCGCAATAAGGTTTGATAAATCCTGATGTAAGAATAATTGATAAGATCGTTACTGTCAATTGAATTGGTGCCACCAAGGCCATACGTATCCTGTGGGTATCTAGATATTCTCCAGTCTCCAACAAGGTTGTATTTGTTGCCCTTGGTCCATATATTAGATTGTACTGGCACAACTATCTGGCTGTTTTGTGTAAGTGCTATGCTGGATGTGATGGTTGATAATTTATCGGTAGTGTCTCTTCCGGTAAAAAACGCCTCGTTACCAGCCAATATAACAGCCAGTTTGGTTTGTAGTGTGTAACCAACTGCGGGAAAAAGAGCGAAATATCTTTTTTTATCGTTGGCTGTATTGGTTACAGGCGAGGCATTTTTCATACCCCTCATTTTAAAGGCCTTTTTTAAAACATCTGTTAAATCAATTTGCGCAGCTTGCCCCAGCGAATCTTTTTTAATTGCATCCCCGCTGCCTTTTACGCTATTTACCTGTGCCAAAACAGGCAGCACGTAAAGTACGGTTAAGCAAAATATACCAATTAATGTTTTAATACGCTGTGTGTTTAAAGTGTATAGACGTAAACCACAGGCAAGTTGTTTATTCGTTAGAAAAGAATATTGCCAAAATCGGCAAATCAGGCATTATTATCAGTAAACCAGTGTACTGCAAGTGCATAGCCCTTCAGGCCCAGCCCGCAGATAGTACCTTTGGCTTTTGCGGAAACATGCGATATCTTCCTGAAATCCTCACGCGCATGCACATTGCTGATGTGTACTTCAATCAACGGTGTTTTAATAGATGCAATGGCATCGCCTATTGCCACCGATGTGTGTGTGTACCCGCCGGGGTTCATAATAATGCCATCATAATCAAACCCAACCCGCTGTAATTCGTTTATCAGTTCCCCTTCTACATTGCTTTGGTAATAGTTAAATGTAATATGTGGAAACTGGGTTTTTAGGCCCTCATAGTACTGTTCAAAGGTTTGTGCGCCGTATACTGAAGGTTCCCTGGTACCCAGTAAGTTAAGATTGGGGCCATTAATAATAGCTATTCTCATTCTTCATTTTTTAAACCCCCTTTAATAAAACATACTTTTGTTTTTGATGAAATTATTAAAGGGGAATACGCCAACTATTTTTATTAAAAACACTAAAATTATTAAATAAGCCTGAAAAGCAGTGTTTAACCCATTGATTTTTACACAAACAAGACAAACGCTCATGTTATCTGCAAAATATAACAAGCGTCAAAACCCGCTTACTCCAGTGTAAGTTTTGTTTCGCCGCTGTTTAAGGCATACTCTTTTCCTTTCCAGATAAATGTGCCGGTTATGCCAGCGGGCAGGCTCAGCATAATATCCCATTTGCTCGCAGCCTTGCTATAATTATATGCAACCTTTATATTACCTGCCGGGTGTGGAACTGTGCCCGAGGCTTTTTGCAGGTAACCAAGGTGTGGCTCAATAAGCACTTTGGCAAAACCAGGCGCTGCACTGTTTATGCCAAGCACTATGCGGTACAACTCAATATTAGGACTGCTGCCCCAGGCATGGCAATCGCTGCGGGTACGGTTAATATCATCAATCTCCGCCCAGGTGGTCATGCCCATGGCAAGGTTTTTCTTCCAGGTACCCAGCAGGTTAAGGTATTTGTTACCCAGCCCGGCTTTGTTATACGCTAAGTGTACGTAATACCTAAAGTACAGGGTGGCTTTACTAAGGGTGCTGTCGTCCATTATTTTTTGCGCCAGCGTTGTTGCGGCAGGCCCATCGGCAATGCCGGTTAATATGGCCAAAGTATTGGTGTGCTGGCTATAACAATCCTTATCGCGTGTGTCGGCAAAAAGCCCGCGGCCAGCATCCCAATAGTTTGTTTGTATGCTCTGTTTTAAAAGACTGGCTGCATTTGTGTAATTGGCCGCAAGTTCTTTTAACCCTATCTGGCCTTCAAGTGCCGCCGCTGCCTGGTAAGCCATCAATAACTGTAGGTCGAGCATGGCGGAAGAACCATCTTTTCCTATAGGGGCCATGCCATCGTGCCAGCCCTTGCCATTACTCCAGTCGCTAAACACCCAATATGGCACATTGCGCAGGCTGCCATCGGGCAGTTGCCGCTGGCTAAAAAAGTTAAGCACCTGCCTTGCGCCCTGTAGGTTTTTTCTAATAAAGGCGGTATCGCCCCGGTACAACCAGTAATCGTGCAGCATGCCAATCCAAATAAGTGAGAAGGTGGGTATCTCCTGTGCGTTGGCGGTGGGGTAACGGCTCAGGGTTATACCTTCTGGCATAAGCGAGTTGTATACCTGGCTGATGGCATTACGCACCAGCCTGTCGTCGCCGCTGTTATAAAGGCTTACCAGCGCTTGTATGCGGGTATCGCCTACATATTGCAATTGTTCGTAATAGGGGCAGTCGCCATAGGTTTCCTGCGCATCCAGCCGGGCGGTACGCCAGCCGGTTTCAAGTATTTTTGTAAGGGAGGTATCTTCACTTTCAAAGCGTGCATTGTAAGTAAAAGGGTAACCTGTATAAAGGCCATACAGGTTGTTTATGGTTAGCGCTTCTTCTTTAGTGGATATATCCAGCTTTACGTAACGATACGTGCGGTATGCCAGCGGGCTGAATGTTTCGGCATCTCTTCCGGCAGATATTACTTCATCTTTCACGCCAACAAACCTTTTGCCTTCCACCTCGTTACGGTTGCCTTTTTGGTTTTGGGTGCGCCAGTCGGTTTTATTGCCCTCATCAACATACAGCCCTTCCGCATAGCTTAAATCAATCACGGCCATTTTGCCTTTGCTAAAGTTTATTACCGGAAAGGCGGTGGTTAAAAATTGCTGGTCAATCAACAGGCTGGCCTTGCTGTGCGGCGCAATTGTAAAACTGCCCCTGCCCTGTAAAAAACCGGCTGGTACTGTAACGCCCTGTTGCGTACGTACCGCCTGCAGGTGCTGCGGGGTGAGTTCCATGGCTGGTATGGGCCGTGGCACCAGCATCCACCCCTGGCTGTAATCAAACACGCCTTTAGGTAAACCGGGCGATAACTGGTGTGCGGGTTTCCATTTGTCATCATCATAACCCTTTTGTTCCCAGCCGGTAGGGTATTTTGTATAATCTATTTTTTCCGCCGGACCCGCCGCGTAGTAGGTATAAATAAGCTGTGGTTGCAAGGGGCTGTATGCACTGTCGCGTATGCACCTCCAACTGCGGTTGGTATTTACGGCTGCTTCTGCGGCTGAATTGCCCTGCATAATAAAGCCAGTTTGATATGTTATTTGCGCCTCTTGCCGCTCGTACCCAAAATTCCAAACAATGGCTGCTATGGTATTGTTGCCCGCCTGTAGTTGAGGGGCAATATCAATGGTTTCAAAATTCCAATTGAACACATCAGCACGGGCGGGGCCAAAAGCCACCTGTACCCCGTTTACAAAAAGCTTGTAACGGTTATCGGCCGAAACATTAATAAGGTATTGCTTTGGCTTTGTTGATAGCTGAATGTTTTTTCTAAAGTGATACACGCCATATTCGTGCGCATTTTCGCCGGGTACATCTATCCAATAAGCTTTCCAACGGTAATGCAAAATTGAGTCGGCCGGTTGTTGTGCCAGCAGCGGTAAGGCGATAATAGCAGCAAGTAAAACGAACAACAGATTTTTCATGGCAATGGGTAATACGGGGTGAAAGTCAGTGATTACAGGCAGATAAC
>CAZRDD010000039.1:0-12809 GCA_964598675.1 uncultured Parafilimonas sp. | reverse complement strand
AGTGGTTGAGTTACCTCATTCGCGTTAACAGATCAACGCTTTGTATTAATGTATTGTATTCTCCACCCACTCGGTAATGCTTTTGCACAAGGGGCTAATCCACAGGCAATTAATGTTAGCGAGGTACACGGTTTAGTAAACTTTTTTGGTGTAGCGTTTGGTTTGTTTGAGACTACAGGAGCGCTTCCTATTCATTCTTTTGCTTTCTTTGTTGCTCAATTTTAAAAACACCAATCTATGCGGGCATTTAAAACAATTGCGTTCCTGTTAATTTCCAATACGTTTATGACGTTTGCCTGGTACGGGCATTTAAAGTTTAAAGATTTTAGCTGGGGTAAAAACCTGGGATTGTTTTCCATCATTTTAATTAGCTGGGGCCTGGCCTTTTTTGAATACGTGTTCCAGGTACCGGCCAACAAGGCGGGCTTTAACGAGGATGGCGGCCCTTTTAACCTGGTACAGCTAAAAACCATACAGGAAGCCATAACGCTTATTGTTTTTATGGTGTTTACCACGGTGTTTTTTAAAACAGAAAAATTTGCGTGGAACCACATGGTGGGCTTTGGGCTTATTGTAGCTGCCGTTTTTGTTATATTTAAAAAATGGTAGCTGTTAACTGAATAAAGAGTAATGCCTGCCTGCTGCTTTATACTATCGGTAGGCCTGTTGTTTACATACTTGTAAAGCGTTTATTGTTAAATATGTAACAGGTGTTTGGTACTACCTGTGGTAAAAGCTTTTAGTTGCTGTTTTTTATGTAAAACACCCAGGCAAGTAACTTGTTAACCAATGTACCCCGTTACGTTTAGATAATTGCATTTACATTATCTTCAACACATGAAAAGGTTTTACATAATAATGTTGTGCATGGCTGTAACTACCCTGGCTGAGTGCCAGCAGGCAAGCATACGCCTGCAACAGGTAGATTCCCTGCTGGGTACACTGTACACTAATAATGCACCGGGCGTTTCGGTGGCCATACTTCAAAAGGGGCAGCCCGATTTTTACAAAAGTTACGGACTGGCAAATATAACTACCGGCCAGCCAATTAGCAGGTCGTCAAACTTTAACATTGCCTCGCTTACCAAACAGTTTACGGCCATAAGCATACTACAGTTAAAATATGCGGGCAAACTTACGCTGGAAGATAAGCTTAGCCGTTGGTTTCCCGGTATGGTTAAACATATTGCCGATAATGTTACCATAAAGCAACTGCTAACCCATACCAGCGGAATTGTTGACCATTATGCATACACCAACACCAACGGTATGCGGCATGCCCATAATGCAGATGTTTTTGAAGCCATTAAAAATATTGACAGTACGTATTTTACCCCTGGTACAAGTTTCCGCTACAGTAATACGGCATTTTGCCTGCTGGCGCTTATTATTGAAAAAGCCAGCGGCCAGGCTTATGCAGACTATATGCAGCAACATATTTTTAAGCCTGCAGGTATGCTGCACACCACTGTTTGGGCGGAGGACGCCAACATACCCAATAAGGTTACCGGTTACGATTTTGACAGTGCTGCAAAAAGCTTTATTCCCTCCGGTGCGGATGAGCATATTTTTTTCTCCACCGAAGGTGATGGTGGCATTTACACCTCTGTTGAAGATTACCTTAAATGGTTTGCTGCCTTACAGGGCGGTAAAATATTTAATAAGGCAATGGTAAACGAGGCCCGCAGCCTGCATTTTACCATTGATGCTGCAACGCGCACCGGTTACGGCTATGGCTGGTTTGTAGGCGCTGGCAATACACCGGTTAAGGTTTACCACAGTGGCAGTAACGGCGGTTACCGCACCTACAGCTTTACTATACCAGCACAAAATTTTATATTGCTTATTTTTAGTAACCGCAGCGATATTGACCTTGAGAAGGTGGCCAAACAAATAAGTATTCTGCTGCTTGGCACAAAGGGTGGATTTACGGGTATTGAAGCGTTAACGTCGTAACTCATTCAATAAACAACCATGTTGGTACAAACAAAATGCAACAAACCCATCCGGCTGCGCAGGTTTCAGCAGTATGGGCTGGATAACCTGTTGCAGTACCTGCATGGCCTGGGGCCGGAAACGCGGCAACGGTTTGGCCCACACCCGTTTAACCGGCAGGCCGTAGAGGATTTATTGGCGGATGAGGCCCATTACTTTGCTTTTACTGCACAGGATGCGGCCACTAACAATATTGTGGCTTATGCACTTATTAAAAAAGGCTGGCTTCCTCACGATGCTAACCGCCTTGAACAATATGGCCTTGTGCTTAGCCCTGTTACAGATTGTACTTTTGCGCCCAGCGTGGCCGATGCCTGGCAAGGCTTTGGTGTTGGGCAGGCTGTATTGCAGTATGCCATAGCCAATTTAAGCGCGCAGGGGTTTACCCGTATGATTTTGTGGGGAGGTGTGCAGGCAGGCAATACCAAAGCAGTGCAATACTATACCCGCAATGGCTTTACCACACTTGGCCAGTTTGAATACAACGGCCCCAATTTTGACATGATAAAGTGCATTGCATAACATTTTGTTATACAATAGCTTAGAGAAGGTATTAATTATTGCCCGCCAAAAGTGGTATAAAAGTACGGTTTTGGCAACTAATAAAATTGCTATGCAAACAATGCATCCATGGTTATTTCAACATCGGCAAGCTGCTGCTTATAATCATTATCAGCAAGGCCGTAAGTGGTAATAAAGGTTAGTAACAGTGTTTTACGTATACCTGTTTGCTTACGAAAAGTCATAAGCTTGTTATTTAATGCTGTTGCATATTTTTTATCAATACTAAAAGGTTCGGCGCTGAATTTTATTTCGCAAACGTTAACGCATTTATCGGCACGGTCTATCAGCAGGTCAATTTGTGCCCCTTCTGCCTCTTTATCACCAGGTAAGTACCAAGAATATTGCGCAGACTGTATACCAGCAATTTGCAAGGCTGTTTTTATTTGATGGGCATGTTTAAAGCAGATGTTTTCAAAAGCATAGCCACACCATGCTGTATATGCCCTGCCAGTAAGCCAGCCCGTTTTACGCTCTGCATTGCTGTGTTGCATAAACCTGAAATAGAAAAGAGAAAATTCATCTGTTAAGCGGTACAATGCATTTTTTTCCTGGTTTTCAAACGGGTAAACTTTTTCAATAAAGCCACTTTCAACCAGTTCAGTAAGTACAGCAGTAATGCCGCCGCCCGTTAACAGTTTACCTGCTTTAAGCAATTCACCACGCGTAAGGCCCATATTCTTTTGGGCCAGTGCTTTTATTACCTGTACGTGTTTTTGCGGCGAGTTAAATAAGGCGGCATAAAGGTTGTTAAACTCATTGGCCAATGCACCGTCTTTAGAAAAGCAAATGGCCTCAATATTTTGTATAGCGCTTTTACCTTTCTCCACTGCATTAAGGTATTGGGGTATGCCGCCCATAACCATATATAACTGTAGCAACTGGTAACGGTTCAAGCGTATTTGCCTGCTTTGCAGGTATTGCTCGGTTTCCTTTAAAGTAAAAGGCATCAGCCGTATGCGTTGTGTTATACGGTTATGCAGGCCCCCTTTATTATTTATTACTTTTTCAATAATCCATGAGGCAGCCGAACCGCATATAACCACTATCAAGTCATTCCTTTGAGAGGCATACATATTCCAGAAATAACTGAAAGAAGAAAGAAATCCCGATTTATGGCTGTCTAACCAGGGCAGTTCATCAAAAAAAATTACCTTTTTCCGGCTATGGCCAATGCTGTCTATGCAGTCCTTTAACTGCCTGAAAGCCTCTTGCCACGAAGCAGGTGCCAAGGCTGGCTTTCTGTTAGGAAAACAGGCATTCAATTGTTCTGCAAAATTCAAAAGCTGTTCTTTTGTTTTGCCAAGATACTGGCCACTACAGCTAAACGCGATATGCTTTTTGTAAAAGGTTTTTATTAAAAAAGTTTTGCCAACCCTTCTGCGGCCATAAATAGCCAGCAACTCAGGCTGCGTGGAGTGAAGCAGCTTGCTTAATATTTCAATTTCCTCTTCCCGGCCTGTAATATTTGCATGCATAGCTTTATTATTGCCCGCCAAAAGTAGCAAAAAATATACAGTTTTGGCAACTAATAAAATTATTACTCGCCAAAAGTGGTGTATAATATACAGTTTTGGCAACTAATAATAGCAAAAATGTGTGCAAGCTATTTGGTTACAGCGCTACAAGGTAACCCAACGTAAGGGTGGCGGCACCAGTATTGTTCTGGCCGTTGGTTTTGTCTTTTTGTATGGGTATAAAGCCATAGTTGCCGCCTACAGTTAATGTTAAATACCCCAGTGGTAATTTTTGCTCCAGGCCAATACCAGCCTGTACCCCCAGGTTAAATGTTTTAATATCGCTCTTTACATCCTGCGTTAAATTAAAAATAATTGGTTGGGTGGTAAGTGGTGCTGTTTCCGCCGCATCGGCATATATCATGGTATTACCGGAAACAATATTTTTAGCTGCTACCAAAAAACCAGCATAAGGGCCAGCATCAACCATAAAGTGCAGCCCGCCACCAAGGGGTATGGTTATTTTTGCCAACACCGGCAACTCAATATAATTAAGCCTGGTTTCATTATTAAGCGTTGCATAAACATATGTAGGCGTGCCTGCGGGTGGGTTTGACGTAAAATAGCTGGTTGGTATGGCCTGTGGGCCGTTCTTCTTACCCCCCTGGGAGGAATAATTTAGTTCAACCTGGACGGAGAAAATACTTTTTACTTTAAATGATGCCACCGCACCAAAATAAGGCCCCAGCCGAGACGACCATCCGCTGCTTAATGGGTTGCTATTGTCGTCAGTGGTAAGGTTAGGTATGCCGATACCACCCTTTACCCCAAGAGCTATATTTTTTTGTGCAAACATTGCTTTTGTTGTTAAAAGCAACAACAAGCAAAGGCACAGGGTAGTTTTAATCTGTTTCATGGTAAGCGTTATTTAAACAAAGGTGCTGCATGCGCCATTGTTTATAGTGTAAAATTAAAGGTAATTAAAACATGCAATATTTATGGCAGGTGCATTACGGTGGCACGGTTACACCTTTTACCAGTATACATTAATGTACCGCAAAAAATAAACGTTCCTGGCAGGGGAACGTTTATTTTACGAAGTTTAAAACGACTGGTTTTATTTTACAACCGTTTCGGTTTGCTCATTGCTTACCAGGTCAATATCTTTTATCCTTTCAGGAAACCATACCATCATTTCACCCCTGCCGCGGTTGGCCCAGGCATAATAAGGTATGGCGGTAAAAGTTTGTAATGCTGTATTTACCGTATTGGCTGTTGTATCTATATTAACTACTGGCACCGTGCTTTGCAAAATGGTTACGCCATTTAACAGGCTTGGTTTAAAGGTAGTGGTAAAAGCAGCAGCACCGGGTATAATAATGTTTGCTGCGCGGCCGTTGTTATCGGGCCATTCGGCGCAATACATCAGCGGGCCGCGCTGTATGGCCACCTTGCCAATATCATCTTTAATATTAGCGTTGGCTGTTACCCTGCGTACTTCCATGGGCAGGTTAACAGTAACTACATCGCCTTTTTTCCAGGCACGGCTTAATACGGCATACCCATTTTTAATGGTGTAGTCAACCGGCTGGCCATTAATGTTAATTACCACTTTAGCGGTAGATGCCGATGCAAAGGAATACAGGTCGCTCGGTATGGCGGTATTCTGCGCCCAGCCCGGTATACGTACCAGCAGGTTAAAGTTTTGCCCGGCGGTTGGGTTAAGGGTAAACGCCAGGTTACCATCCCACGGGTAATTGTTTTGCTGTGTTATTTGCAGCGGTTTATTGTTTACGGTAAGGGTTGCATTGCCATTAATAAACAGGTTAACAAACACATCGTTGTCCTTTTGTGCATATACATAACCGGGGATGGAAGGCATAAGCCTTACCACGTTGGTGGGGCAGCAGGAGCAGGTAAACCAACCGGAGCGCACCGCTTCCATATCGGGGTGGCTAAAGCTGTTTTTTATTTGCATGGCATTGGTGTAAAAAAACGATTTTCCATCCAGCCCTACGCCCGAAATAAAGCCGTTGTACAGTGTTTTTTCCAGTACATCAATGTATTTACTATCGCCATGCAGTAAAAACATGCGCTGGTTAAAAAACACATTTGCTATGGCGGCGCAGGTTTCGTTATAGGCAGTGGTGTTTGGCAGCTCGTAATTGCCCCCAAAACGCTCCCCATTACCCACTGCACCAATACTGCCCTGCACGTATATTTTTTTGCTTACCATGTTGGTCCAAATGCGGTCAACGGCAGCAAGCAATTTTTCATCGCCGGTAAGGGCTGCCACATCTGCCATGGCGGAGTACAAATAACCGGCACGCACTGCGTGGCCTTCTGCCTCCTGCTGCTCGGTTACAGGTATATCATCCTGCCAGTATGACCCATTTTTCCATTCATCCTTGCTGGTACTGTCGTACCCTTTATAATGGCCTCTCTCCTCAATAAAGTATTTGGCTGTTTGCAGGTATTCGGCTTTGCCGGTAATGCGGTAAAGTTTTACCAGGCCCATTTCAACCACTTCGTGGCCGGGAGCAACATGTTTTTTATCTGGCCCAAAAACGGAACATACCAGGTCGGCATTTTTCAGGGCGATGTTCAGCAAATTCTTTTTACCGGTAGCCAGAAAGTGGGCAGCGGCAGCTTCGTACAGGTGACCTGAATTATAAAGCTCATGGCTGAGTTCACGTTCTCTTTCCCAGCGCTGCATGCCCGACCATTCGTGCGGGTGGGCAGGGTCAATGGTACGGGCCGTGTACAAATAGCCATCGGGCTCCTGTGCTTTGCCTACAATATTTATGAGGGAATCCATGTAAGCTTCCAGCTTTTTATCGGGGAAAAGGCTAAGCGAATAAGAAGCACCTTCAATGGTTTTGTAAATATCGGTATCATCAAACGGATACACCGTGCAAAACTTGCCGGTATGGGTAGCGGCCATTTCAAAGTTTTTTACGCGGCCAGTTTTTTCGCAACGCTCAAACGATGCTGGTATGGTAACTGTTTGGTTTATGCGTATACGGGGCATCCAAAAATTATCAGTAAGCGCTACCTGTGTAAAGGGTACGGCGCGTATGGGGTAGTCTTTGCTCTGCCCGTAAGATAGTACAGCCCATAACATGGAGAAAGAAAGAAGCACTTTTTTCATACAGCAAATTTTACATCTAATGTTATAATAAATAAACAACCAGTAACCGCTTGCTTTTGCAACGGCAATATTTTTACAGACACACGCGAGCAGGTAGTAAAGATATAAACAAGCACAGCAACCCGCCAAAAATAATATTTGTCAACTTTACAATTACTTAAGGTTGCAAAAAAATTATTTCAGTTTATGATGATTGGGTATGAAGTTTAAAAAGGCGTGAAACTTGGTTAAATACTTCTTTCTATCCAGCTTGTAGTAGAAAGCGCCGCGCTTTGAACTTTCTTTTTCTTTGTCTTTCTGCTTAATTAACAGGTTGGTAGACAATATTTTACGGCTAAAATTACGCTTGTCGAGGCTGGAGTCGTAAATGCCTTCGTACAAGCTTTGCAGTTGTGGCAGGGTAAACTTCTCCGGCAACAGTTCAAACAAAATGGGATGAAAAGCAGCTTTGGTGCGCAGCTTGTCTTTTGCCATTTCTATCATATTGCTGTGGTCGAAAATAACCGGGGGAATCTCCTTTACCGGAAACCATTCGGCATGGTACTCGTGGCTTATTTGCTGCGTGTATTTATTAATGTCAATCAGGCTAAAAAAAGCAACACTAACGGTGCGTTCAATGGGGTCGCGCAGGGGGTTGCCAAAAGCGGAAAGCTGCTCCATGTAAACATTTTCAAGGCCGGTAAGTTTTTTAAGTACGCGGGCCGCCGCATTATCAAAGCTTTCATCTGGTTGCACAAAACCGCCCATAAGGCTCCATTTGCCTTTTTCTGGTTCAATATGCCTTTTTACTAACAGCAGCTTAAGTTCCTGCCCGTCAAAACCAAAAATAATACAGTCAACGGCAACAAGCATTCTCGTTTGGCGTGAATATTTCGTCATAAACAATCGCGAACAAAATGGTAAAAAAGGTTACGTTATAACAATCAACTGGCTAATCTACATAAAAGTTTGCAATAGTTGCAATAAGCGCAAATACCATGCCTGGTGGTACTCAAAAAATACTTTGCAGTTTTTGTAATGTAAGCCTTGCCTCTGCAACATATTAAATAATCGCCCGGGCAAATTTTAAAGCACAATTTCAACTAAATTTTATGTACAGTATTAAATTATACAGCCATGCTGCTGCAGGGCTGCTGTTATGTGCCATTATTATGTGCAACAATGCAAACGCACAAAAAGCAACCGCAACCCAGGGCGTTTTCTATGCCATTACCGGCAAAGGGTTAAAAGATACAAGTTACCTGTTTGGCACATACCATCTATTAAAAAACAGTTATCTTAACCAGTTACAACCGGTAACACAGCGTTTTGCAAAAGCCAAAGGGCTGGTGGTGGAGGTTGTGATAGATTCCGCACAACTGCCCGGGGAGAATAAAAAGATGTTACTGGAGAAAGACAGCCTCTCTGCCCTGCTGGATAAAGGCTTTTTCGACAGCCTGGATGTTGAGTTAAAACAAACCATTGGTGTTGGTGCCGCTGCGGTAAACAACTATAAACCGGCAGCCGTTTCGGCCACGCTGGCAATGGTTTATGTAATGCAGCACAACGCCAGCCTGTTAAACAACTACACAGGCAAGCCGCTTGACTTGTACTTTGCTGACGAGGCGAAACAAACAGGTAAAAACATTACCCCGCTTGAAACCGTTTCGCAACAAATGAAATTATTGTTTGTAAAACCCAGCCTTGCAAAACAGGTATACGGGTTAAAAATGTTTTTGCGCGGCAAACAACAACTTGCAGTGCTTGGCGACAGTTTGTTCAGGGCTTATTTAAACAATAATCTTTACGAAATGTATAGCATTTACCAGGAAACACTTATGGCCAGCAAGGAGGAAGATTACCTGGTAAAAGACCGCAACGCTGCGTGGATGAAGGTGTTGCCAGGCCTTATTAGCAGCAGCCCCCGGTTTATTGCAGTGGGTGCACTGCACCTTGCCGGGCCCTATGGTTTAGTAGTACAACTTAAAAACCTTGGCTACACAGTAACCCCGATAAATATACGCCCGTGAGTGAAACACAATTTTTACAACAGGTACAACAAAACCAGGGCATTATTTATAAGCTGGTAAGCTTATATGCGCTGGATGCAGAAGATAAAAAAGACATGTACCAGGAGGTGCTGCTGCAAGCCTGGAAAGCATGGCCCGCCTTTAGAGGCGACGCTAAATTTAGTACCTGGCTGTACCGTATTTGCTTAAATACCATTTTAACGTTTGCCCGTAAAAAAAGCAAGGTGGATTACAGGGAATCGCTGGAAGAAGTATCCCCCGTTATAGAAAACCGAACGGATGAAAAAGACGCTGTGTGGCAACTGCAAAAAGCCATACGGCGGCTGGCCGAAACAGACAGGGCCATTATAAGCATGCACTTAGATGGGTACGATAACAGCGAGATTGCTGAAATTACCGGCATAAGCAACAACAACGTTGCGGTTAAACTATACAGAATTAAACAACAGTTGGCAAACTTTTTAACGCATTAACCATGAATATTGAAGAAAGCTGGAAGGAAATAAACGGCGGCGAAGATGCAGACCTTTCAACACTGCTGGATTCCGCCAAATTATCGAAACTGAGGCCGGATAATACCCTTCAAAAAATAAAGAAGAATTTACTTATTAATATCTGGTGGGGGTTGTTAATCTGCATATTATATGTAGTTGTTATTGTAAAATTTCAATACTGGCAGGTGCAGGCGGCACTTATAATAGTGCTTGTATTTACATTATGGGCCATTTATACAGCCTGGCAGGAATACAGAAAAACCGGGGTGCAAATTTTGCCCACAAACAGTATGCTGGATGAGCTAAAACGCCACCACAATAGTTTAAAAAGATGGATGGATATTCAATTACGGGTGGCCTTATATATTTACCCTATTAGTGCTGCTGGTGGCTTTATGCTGGGTGGGGCCATTGGGTCAAACAAACCTATTGCGGTTTTTATGGGTAAGCATGTGGTACAAATAGCCCTGGTAGTAACCATTGCCATTTTAGTACCTGCCTGCCACTGGCTGGCCAAATGGATGTTTAAGCTAAGTTTTGGAAAATGCCTTAAGCAGCTTGAGCAAAACATACAGCAACTGGAGGCCGAAAAATAATTTTAGCATTTTGTAATTTTTACAACACCGCTGTTACTAATAAAATAAACACCGTTTATGCAAACCAATACTGAAACGATAAAGAAAATTACCACCGTAAGCCCATTATTATACCGCCTGGCATACAGTGCCTTTATACTGGTGGGTATTGTTTACCTGGTTAAAAAAGATTTTTCCGATGCGGTTATATACTGGGGCCTGGCCCTGGTGTTCGACCCTTTTGACCACCAGGTAACTTTTATTAAACGGCCGTTTTGGCAACAGGCGTGGCTAATAGTGCACCTTGCCATAACATTAGCGCTGGTTACATTAATGTTTATAGCTAAATAAACCTAATAAAAGCGGAGAGGCTGCCAAGTAAAATATGGCAGCCTCTCCGCTTTAAAGCTTGTTTTGTTACCGCATTTACATAGCATGTAAATGCAGCAGCGCAATTTATTTTTGTGCAGCTTTCTGCATAGGGTTTAAGCCCTGGCTTTGGCCGCGTGCAGCTTGTTTCATTTTAAAAATAGCCAGCTTGCTTGGTTCGCCGGAAGCAGGCCATGTATTATTGCTTTCATTAATGTCTGCTGTTTCTTTCAATGGGTCCAACAGTACACTGGCAACTTCTTTATCCTTCAAAAACACTTTTGTTATGTGGTTTTCGTTACGGCGCCAAATTTGTGCGGGTATCCTGTCAATTTCTTTGGTGCCATCAGTAAATGTCCATTCAACAATAACCGGCATTACAAGGCCACCCTTGTTTGTAAAGGATGCTTCGTACAGGTATTTGCCAGCGTATTTTTGTTTGGCAGCTTCATCAATATCGTCAAAAGCAGCTGGGGTGGTGCTGAATTTATACGTGCTGTCGTAAGGCTCCATACCACGGTCGTATTTCCAATAAAAGTCACGCAGGGTGGTATCCACATCGGTTAAGAAATGAATGTTCTTGTCTTCCCTGTTTCTTATTTTAGAAATATCTTCAAAGGCATTAACACTTGGTTTGTCAACGCTTCTTGTAGCAGGGCCGCGGTTAGGTAGCGGTGCTGGTGTGGCATTGGCATCAATTTTAAATGCTTTTACACTATCCAGCGCAATATCGCAAGGCTCAATACCGTAAAACCATCCCCTCCAAAACCAGTCAAGGTCTTCGCCGCTGGCATCTTCCAGGGTGCGGAAAAGGTCGGCAGGGGTTGGGTGTTTAAATGCCCAGCGTTGTGCATATTGCTTAAAGGCATAATCAAACAGGTTGCGGCCCATAATGGTTTCGCGCAGTATGTTTAAGCCTGTGGCTGGTTTTGCATAAGCATTGGGGCCAAACTGTATAATGTTTTCGCTGTTGGTCATAATAGGCTCAAGCTGGTCTTTCGGCATGCGCATGTAATCAGCAATACTCCAGGCTGGCCCGCGGCGGGATGGAAATTTGTTATCGTACAGTTCTTCAGCAAGGTACTCGCAAAAGGTATTCAGGCCCTCGTCCATCCATGTCCACTGGCGCTCATCGCTGTTAACAATCATGGGGAAGAAGTTGTGGCCCACCTCGTGAATAATAACACCTATCATACCGTTTTTAGTGGCTTCGCTGTAAGTGCCGTCTTTTTCGGTACGGCCAAAGTTAAAGCATATCATTGGGTACTCCATACCATTGGCGGCCTCAATACTCTGGGCAACCGGGTAAGGGTAAGGAATAGTGAAATGAGAATAAGATTTGATAGTATGCGCCACTATTTTGGTAGAGTATTTGCTGTAAAGGCCGTAGGCTTCTTTGCCATACAAGCTCATACACATTACTTTTTTGCCTTCAACATTGGCAGGCATTGCATCCCAAATAAATTTGCGGGATGATGTCCAGGCAAAATCGCGCACCATATCGGCCTTAAATATCCATGTTTTAGTAGCGGTGGCTTTGTGCTTTTCAGCTTCTTTTGCTTCATCCAACGTAAAAATCTGCACAGGCTCTTTGGCGGTTTGTGCCTGCTGCCAGCGGGCAAAATGTTTTGCATCAAGCACCTGCTGGTAGTTTTGGCCTTCGCCGGTAGCACCCACTACATGGTCGGCCGGTACAGTAATTTGTACTTTAAAGTTGCCGAAAGTAAGGGCAAACTCGCCCCTGCCAGCAAACTGGTGGTTTTGCCAACCCTGAAAATCGCTGTACACACACAGGCGGGGGTACCACTGAGTCATAGTAAACAGGTAGTTGCCATCTTCGGGAAAATATTCGTACCCGCCACGGCCTGCATATTTAAAGCGGTCGCTTACTTTGTAGTTCCAGTCAACTTTAAATATAAACTGCTGGCCGGGTTTTAAAACGGCTGGCAGTTCCACGCGCATCATGGTTTTGTTAATGGTGTATTGCAGCGGTTTGCCGGTGGCATCAGTTAATTTTACAATGTTATCGCCATAACCATTATCTGTTTTTTTCTCAGCAAGCTGGTCTAAGGTAGCCACGCTAACTGAGCTGCCAATGGAGGAAGGGTCCTGGTAGCCTGCATTGTTTATGCTGCGGTGCTGGTTTTCATCAAGCTGCAGCCAAATGTAGGTAAGCTGGTCGGGCGAGTTGTTGTAGT
>CAZRDD010000038.1:0-18011 GCA_964598675.1 uncultured Parafilimonas sp. | reverse complement strand
CTGGATTGTGTAAATTTTTCGCCTTCCACAAGGGTGGTAGAGTAGCCTATTGACCGGGCCTGCTTTTTAATGCCCATCGCCGTAACTACTACGCTGTTTAGCTGGTTATTGCCCTCGGTAAGCTGTACGTTTAAAACATTGTCGGCTACAGTGGATTCGAGGTTTTGAAAACCGATGTACGAAAACACCAGTACGTCCCCCTTTGCAGCCTGTATATTGTAAAGGCCATTTGCATCGGTAACCGTTTTTTTTGGAGAACCTTTAACGGTTACAGTTACACCGGCAAGCGGTTTTGCATCAGCACCGGTTACTTTGCCTAAAACATTTTGCTGTTTTGCATTATTGCTATTAGTCTTTGGGCTGCCAGCAGGCGGTGCCTGCGCGTAAGCTGAACTTAACATAGTGGATGCAGCCAGCAAGAGCATCCAAAAATGGTACATCCTGATTGTTTTTTTTGTCATAAAGCATGTTATTGGTTAATAGAAAATAGGCTAATAATTTCATAAAGCTATAGCTCAACAATCCCCCCAAAGGCGGTAATTGTAAGGAGGCATAAGTAACCGAAGTTTGATGGCTAATGTTAAAAAGCGATGTACATAAAATACTTTACCGCTTGTTTTTATCCAGTGTTAGTTTGTTTAGCAAAGGGTTTAATTGCCAGGATTTACCTGGGTGGTTAACCAAATCAATAACCAAATATAATGTATTAAGGTTTTTACAAATTAAAAAAACTTATTATTTCATTAATCTTTTTCTAAAAAGCATAAGGGGCGGCCCGGCAGGCAGGCGTTTACTTTGTTGTTTAAATTACAATTTTTATATATACTATGGTTTTTACGCGTTGGCGGTGTATTTTTACACATGCCTTATTTTAACTGGAATGATAGTGTGAATTTATTGGGCAAGCTAACACCACGCCGCGCATGGAACGCCTTTAAGGTAATGGCCGGCTACCAGCTAACCAAATTAACGGGTAAAGCCTTTCAATGGGGGTACCCTGTTTCTGTGTCTTTTGAGCCAACCACCTCCTGCAACCTGCGTTGCCCGGAATGCCCCAGCGGCCTGAGGGAGTTTACCCGGCCTACCGGTATGCTTAAAAAAGATTTTTTCAGAGAAACGATTGATGATATTCACAAAGAACTGCTATACCTTATTTTCTATTTTCAAGGGGAACCTTTTTTGAACCCTGACTTTTTGGACATGGTTAAATATGCGCACGATAAAGGCATTTACACCGCCACATCAACCAACGCGCATTATTTAACGGATGAAAAAGCCCGTAAAACAGTAGAAAGCGGCCTTGACAGGCTTATTATTTCTATTGACGGCACCACGCAGGATGTTTACCAGCAGTATCGTGTTGGTGGCAAGCTTGATAAGGTTATTGAAGGGGCCCGCAACATTGTAAAGTGGAAAAAGGAACTTAACAGCAAAACCCCGTTTGTGTTCTTCCAGTTTTTGGTGGTTAAACCAAACGAACACCAGATTGAAGATATTAAAAAACTGGCCGCAGAAGTAGGGGTAGACCAGGTGCGGTTTAAAACAGCACAGGTATACGATTATGAGAACGACCCTAACAACCTTATACCGGATAATTTAAAATACAGCCGCTACAAAAAAGATAAAAAAACGGGCAAACGCACCATTAAAAGCGGCCTTAGCAACCATTGCTGGAAGCTTTGGCATGCCAATGTAATAACCTGGGATGGGCTGGTGGTGCCGTGCTGTTTTGATAAAGATGCCATGCACCAGTTGGGCAACTTAAAAACACAATCGTTTAAGCAGGTTTGGCATAATGATAATTATAAACAGTTCAGGCGGGAGTTACTTACCAGCCGCAAGAATATTGATATATGTGCCAATTGCAGCGAGGGGCTTACCGTTTGGGAGGATTAGATAGCGGGGCGGAGAAAGGTGAAAGGCTACAGCGATGAAAAATTTGTATAGCATCTGTCATTAATTACATGAGGCAGGCTAATGTAAACATAGGTTACGGAGTATTGAATTAATTGCAGAAAATTTTAAGTTGCTTAAAATACAAAACAGGTGCGAAACGTTAAATAACCGGCACCCATTAAACCAATGGTGGCCATTTACCGGTCTAATTAACATGAAAGTATTGTGGATAGCTGTTTGTAGTGTGGTGTTTGCCTGTTGCTCGGTTGCGGCTGTATGCCAGCCAAAATACGAGTTTAGGGGGGCGTGGGTATCAACAGTAGTAAATGTTGACTGGCCCAGTGAGAAAGGATTGTCTACCGATGAGCAAAAGCAGGAGTACATTAATATACTCAACAATCTTCAAAAAGATGGGATGAATGCCGTAATAGTGCAGGTGCGCCCTTCGGCAGATGCATTCTATCCATCACAATACGAGCCCTGGAGCGAATACCTTACCGGCAGGCAGGGCGTGGCACCAAGCCCTTATTACGACCCTATGCAGTTTATGATTGATGAAACCCATAAGCGCGGTATGGAGTTTCATGCATGGATAAATCCATACCGGGCCGTTTTTAATGTTAAAACATCATCAGTATCGCCCACCCATATTACCCGCAAGCACCCGGAGTGGTTTTTAACGTATGGTGGCAAAATGTACTTTAATCCTGGCCTTCCTATCGTTATGCAGTATGTAACTGATATAGTAAGGGATATTTTAAACAGGTACGATATAGATGGCCTGCACATGGACGATTATTTTTATCCTTACCCTATTGACGGGCAGGCATTTCCTGATAAAGCGGCCTACAATATGTACGGTAATGGCAAAGGCCTGGCCGAGTGGCGGCGCAGCAATTGCGACAGCATTATTAGTATGATACACGATGTAGTGCTGGATGCAAAACCTTCCATAAAATTTGGCATTAGCCCGTTTGGTATTTGGCGCAGCAACCGCAGAGACCCTATGGGCAGCAATACTTACGAAAACTCCACCAGCAGTTACGATGACCTTTATGCGGATATTTTACTTTGGCTGCAAAAAGGTTGGATAGACTATGTGGCCCCCCAGTTGTATTGGGTAATTGGGGATACTAAAGCCGATTATACAACCCTGCTTAAATGGTGGGGCGACCATAGTTACGGCAAACAGGTATATGTTGGGCACTCTATTTACAAAGCAACCACAGGTACTTACAGCGGCTGGGACAATACAAACGAGTTGCCCCAGCAGGTTAAACTGCTGCGTAATTGCAGTAATGTGCAGGGCAGCGTTTATTTTAGCTGTAAAAGCCTGTTGCAAAACCCCAATGGCTGGGGCGACAGCCTGCAAAACAATTACTATAAATACCCGGCACTTATACCACCAGCACAATGGATTGATACCGCGCCACCATCAAAGCCGGAGGTATTGACTGTTTCGGAAGCCGACAGCGGGCCAGACCTGTTGACTGTTACAGGTAAAGAGGTTAACCATACCGAGGAAGTTGTAAAAAATTATGTGTTGTATATAGCCGATACAAAAGAAGGCTTAGGTAAACACCCGGTAATGATTATTGGGGCAGACAGAACAAAAGATATTCGGTTTGTAGTACCCAGGTCATTTATGCCTGAGGGCAGCCAAAACTGTTTTATTGCAGTTACTTGTGTTGATAAGGAGAACAACGAAAGCGAAATAAGCAACATAATAGAGTACAAAAAAACACCATTATCCACCGCTACAAAATAACGGTGTGATATTTTTAAATCTAACGCTTGTATTTTTCAATATTTTTAAAGTATGTTTCTTAGGGCTATTTTTTAAAACAATACAATATTTAAACAACCCTTTTGTTGCAAATAGTACAGGCTTTTATTTGGGGTGATGTGAAAGTAGATTGAAAGCCAGATAGTTATAATATTTTTTTTGTGTATTGCGCTCTTCTTAGCCCTGATTGTTTGCATGATTCAATTAAAAAGGGCTTTAAAACTGCTGCCATCCGTTTGTACAATTTTTTACATAATGCTTTATTGTTTAAAAATGATTATTTAAAAATCATTTTACCTGTTATTTTTGCCGTTCACTAACAAACACACTAAATGGTTGATGTTATCCTGGGCTTGCAGTGGGGCGATGAAGGAAAAGGTAAGATAGTAGATTACTTTGCCCCGCAATACGATATAGTAGCCCGCTTTCAAGGGGGGCCAAACGCAGGCCATACCCTGTATGTTGAAGGGAAAAAAATAGTGCTTCACCAAATACCTTCCGGCATATTTCACCAGAACACCGTAAACATAATAGGCAATGGTGTAGTGCTTGACCCCGTAACCCTTAAAAGGGAATGCGATGCAGTAGCTGCATTTGGTATTGATGTAAAAAAGAACCTGTTTATTTCGCAGCGTACTAACCTTATTGTACCTACGCACAGGGCATTGGATAAAGCTTCGGAGTTACAGAAAGGTGAAGGTAAAATAGGCTCAACCTTAAAAGGTATAGGCCCGGCTTATATGGATAAAACCGGCAGAAACGCCCTTAGGGTTGGCGACCTTGCTGATAAAAGTTTTATTACAAACTATATAAAACTTAGGTTAAAACACCAGAAGTTGCTGGATAATTTTAACTTTAACGAAGATATTTCTGCATGGGAAGAGGAGTTTTTTGAAGCCATTGAGTTTTTGCGCTCGCTTAACATTGTTAACGGCGAATATTTTATCAACGATAAAATAAGCAAAGGCAAAAAAGTGCTTGCAGAAGGCGCACAGGGTACTATGCTTGATATTGATTTTGGCACCTTCCCGTTTGTAACATCTTCCAGCACCATTTCGGCTGGTGTATGTACAGGCTTGGGTGTGGCACCACAAAAAATAAAAGAAGTGCTTGGTGTTACAAAAGCCTATTGCACAAGGGTTGGCGGCGGGCCTTTCCCTACAGAGCTGGACGACAGCACTGGTGAGGAACTGCGCAAAACTGGTAATGAGTTTGGTGCAACCACCGGCAGGCCGCGCCGTTGTGGCTGGATTGACCTGGTAGCATTAAAATATACCTGCATGATTAACGGTGTAACGCAGGTTGTTATGACCAAGGCAGATGTACTGGATGCTTTTACCGAGTTAAATGTTTGTAGTTCATACAACGTTAACGGTGTTGAAAAAGAAGAAGTACCTTTCCAAATGGCAAGGGTAAAGATGGAACCTGTTTACAAGGCCTTTGAAGGATGGAATTGTGATACAACACAAATTAAGGATGCAGCTAAATTGCCGCAAAACATGTCAACTTATATTGATTATATCAATGAATATATAGGGGCACCAGTTAAGTATGTATCCAATGGCCCCGGCAGGGACCAGATAGTGAAAATTCCTTAAAGCGGGAACCTAAATATTGTAAAGATTTTTTTTGTTGATTGAAAAAACCGTTGAAATTTTACGCAGATAATTTTCCTGGTATATGGCAGCAAAATCTGATAAAGACAAAAAACCAACTGGCCGCAAAACTTCAGCGGCCGATGATGCAAAGGCGAATAAGCCTGCACCTAAACCTTCAAAGGCATTGGATGATGACGATGACCTTGATGACGACGACGACGATGATATAAAAGCACCTGCAAAAAAAGGCGCCAAGGCATCGCCTGCAAAAAAGTCAAAAGACGATGATGACGATGACGACGAGGACGTGGATGTAAAGGATGATTGGGAAAAGGTGGAAGAAGACGAAGATTGGGATCCCGACTTTGATGAGTTTGACATTCCTAAATCAAAGGGTGCAAAACCATCTGGCGGAGCCTCTAAAGCTGGCAAAAAAGGCGGCGGCGATGACGATGAGTTTAAACTTGATGAAGACTTCAAAGAGTTTGACCTGTTTAACGACAGCGGCTTTGATGATGGCGATGATGATGACTTTTAATTTGCTTTCACTTTAACGTGCAAAGAACCACAGCGTTTTTCGCTATAAACAGTGTAACTACATTTAAACAGCAAATGTTGAATTGGGCTACCCAATTTAGCATTTGCTGTTTTTTAGATGATAATGGTTACCAAACGCCCCCATACCACACCTACGATTGTTTGCTGGCTGCAGGTGCGCAAACAGTGTTTGCCCCTGAAAATAATTTACTGCAACAATTAGATGCGTTTTGCAGGTTAAACCAACACGACTGGCTTTTTGGCCATATTGGCTATGATGTAAAGAACGAAATTGAGCCACTTGTTTCATCCGGCCACGACAACAGTGGCTTTCCCCCGATATTTCTTTTTAAGCCTTCCATTGTGGTGGAGATTAAGGGGCAGCAGGTTGTTATATCTTCCCTTACAATTACGCCTGCAGAAGTGTTTGAGCAGATTACAGCCAGCCCTTTTTTGTTTAAGAATAAAATCACAGGCACTGGTGGCGGCCTGGCGGTAAACCCCAGAACCGGCAAGGATGAGTATATTGCCACCATTAAAAAGCTGCAACAGCATATACTGCATGGGGACTGCTACGAAATTAATTTTTGCCAGGAGTTTTTTGCAGAAAATGCAGTAATAAACCCAGCGGAAGTATTCCATAAGCTTAATACACTTTCCCCAACGCCTTTTGCCTGTTTTTACAAGCTGGAAAACAAGTTTTTGCTTTGCGCCAGCCCGGAGCGTTATGTTAAGAAAACTGGCAACAAAATTATTTCGCAGCCAATAAAAGGCACGGCAAAGCGCAATACAATTAATGGTGCCGAAGATGAAAGGTTAAAGGTGGCTTTACAAAACAGTGAGAAAGAGCGTACCGAAAATGTTATGGTGGTTGACCTTGTAAGAAACGACCTAAGCAAAATATGTTTGGAAGGCACTGTTGAAGCAGAGGAGCTATTTGGTGTTTACACCTATCCGCAGGTGCATCAAATGGTATCAACCATAAGGGGCCTTTTGCCTGCCAATGCAGGCTTTGCCGATGTGTTGCGGGCCACCTTCCCCATGGGGTCTATGACGGGGGCACCCAAAAAAAGGGTTATGGAGCTTATTGAGCAATACGAGCCGGTAAAGCGGGGTATTTATTCGGGTACAGTAGGTTGCATAACACCCGGTGGCGATTTTGATTTTAATGTGGTGATACGCAGCATCATGTACAATGCGGACAACCGTTATCTTAACTACCTGGTGGGCAGTGCTATTACTTTTTACAGCGATGCCGTTAATGAATACGAGGAATGTATTTTAAAAGCAGAAGCTATTGAAAAGGTGTTGAAGCTGGTTTAGTTTAGAGGATTTTAGTAAAAGCTGTTTTTTATTAAAAAAGCCCTGCATTGCTGCAAGGCTTTGGTATAAAGTATAAAGTAGTTGAGATAAGTATTATTCAGAAATTATTTATTAACCGCCGCTGAAATAAAAAGCTGTACGCTCTGTTCAAGTATTTGCTGACGGTTAGATTGAAATAAAGGCATTTTTTCTTTAGGCAGGGTTAACTTGTACGTTTTGCCCTGTAAAAGTTCTTTATCAATGCCTGGGTTTAATTTATTAAACAGCTCATCTTCAATAAGTAATGTATTTATTAAAACCCCTGAATTGTATTTACCGCTAATTTCAATGGTTGCAGTATTATCAGCAGTGGCAGTTGTGTCTTTCATGTTGCTTAAACCTGCAATAGTTGTCTGGCATTCAGCAGTTTCCTCTTTAGATACTGTTGTCCAGCCGCCGCAGCCTTCAAATATATAGTGGGTGGCAATGTATTTTTTTACCTGGTTGCGGGCTTGTGCTGAAAGGAAGTTTTGTACTTTCCAATAGTTTTTAGTACCCGCTTTTGCAATAGCCCTCCTCATAGCGCCTGTGCCACAATTGTAAGCCGCAATCACCATCAACCAGTCGCCATATTGGCTATAAAGCTGTTTAAATAACCCGGCAGCTACTTCTGTGCTCTTAACGTAGTCTTTCCTTTCGTCGTGTCCTTTTTTCATTACCAGGCCAAACATGCGGCCTTCATCGGCCATCAGCTGCCAGGGGCCTGTAGCACCCGAATGAGAAACGGTATTTGCCTTTAAATTACTTTCAATTACACAAATGTATTTAAGCTGTACCGGCAACCCGTTTTTTGCCAGTATTTCGTCCATAATATCAAAGTAAGGCTTTCCCCATACTTTCATATCAGTATATTCTTCTGTTTCTTTTCTTGTATATTCTTTTACAAACGATTCTATAGCAGGGTTAATCTTAAAAACGGTTTTAAACAAAGCGGTATTATCTGCAAGGGGGTCAGTAAGTAAATTTGCGAAGGCTTTTGTTGAATTGTTTGAAGAAGAATCTGAAGTTGATTTTAACGCTTTCTTTACATTTTCAAATGTTTTACCATCCCTGAAAGACATGATAGATATAGTGAAAAGCATAAACACAGCGATGCCTGCTGAATGCCTGAAAAAATTTGCAGACAAAAAACCCTTTAAAAAAATATTCGTTTTCCGCATTCTTTTACTTAACTGTTATTGATATACAAGCTTTTATAAAGCATTGGCTTTAAAAACCAGTACTTCCGGTAAACCTTTTGGGTTTATGTTTAAAAAGCTGTAAGTAACCTTTTAGATAGTTGAAGCAAGGTTTCTTCGCTTTCTTTGGAAGTCATTACTTGTATACCAAAATTCATGCCAGTTTGGTGCGTGAATAACGGGAGGGATATGCCTGGTATGCCTACCAGGTTTGCAAAAACAGTATAAATATCTGCCAGGAACATTTCTGTAGGGTCGCTGCTTTTTTCCCCAAACTTAAAAGCGGGGGAGGGTACAGTGGGAGAAATGATGGCATCGTACTGTTTAAAAATAGCATCAGTACGCTCAGTTAGTATTGTTCTTACCTGCTGGGCTTTTGTAAAGTAGGCATCATAGTAACCCGCACTAAGCACAAAAGTGCCTAACAATATGCGCCGTTTAACTTCGTTGCCAAAACCCTCGCTGCGGCTTTTTTTATAGTAATCGGTAAGGTCTTCAATAGTTTTTTTGGTGGTGTAGCCGTATTTTATTCCATCAAAACGAGAGAGGTTGCTGGAAGCCTCCGCCGTAGTTAGTACATAGTATGCTGGAACAATATAATCCAGCAGGTCAAAATCTACCTGCTCAACAGTGTGGTCTTGTTCTTTAAGCTTGCTGATAAATCCCTTTATTGCAGAGGCAATTTCCGGGTCAAGCCCCGGGTGCTCCAACGCTTCTTTAAAATAGGCTATGCGGTACTTTTTGCCGTTATCCTCCAGGTTTGTTGAGTAGGCCGGCACGGGGGTGGTTAGTGCGGTACTGTCAAAGTCATCAGCACCTGCAATTACTTCCAGTACCAGGGCGGCATCTTCAACATTGTTGGCAAAAACACCAATCTGGTCAAAAGAGGAGGCGTATGCAATAAGGCCATAGCGCGAAACGCGGCCATAGGTTGGTTTAAGGCCAACAATACCACAAAAGTCTGCGGGCTGCCTTACTGAGCCCCCTGTATCGCTGCCCAGGCTAACCATGCAAAGGCCTGCCTGTACGGAAACAGCAGAGCCGCCGGAGGAGCCGCCGGGTACACGGCTGGTATCCTTAGCATTAAGCACATTGCCAAATGCTGAGTTTTCGTTGCTGCTGCCCATAGCAAACTCATCGCAGTTTTGGCGGCCAATAATAATGGCACCTTCTGCTAATAGCCTGTCCGTGGCTGTGGCGTTATAAATAGCGGTAAAACCTTCCAGTATTTTAGAAGAGGCAGAAAGTTTATGCCCTTTGTAGCTGATAACATCTTTTAAGCCTGTAATAACACCATGCAGCTTGCCCAGTGGCTTGCCTTCTTTTTGAAGAGCATCCAGGGTGGCGGCACGGGCTAAAGCTTCCTCCTCAAATATTTCTAAAAAGGCATTGAGGTGGGCGTGTTGCTTTATGCGTTGCAAATAATAAGAAACGGCCTCAACACATGTAGTTTGGCCGTTTAATAATTTTTTTTGGTAGTCTTTAACTGACGTGTAGCTAAGCAAAGGCTTTCAGGAGTTTTTAGTAGGAAAAATTACTCTTTCGTTGCTGTTGTAGAACTTACGGTTTGTTTAGGGGCATCTTTTTCTTTTATGCCTTCTTCCAGTTCTCTCTTAACATTGTCTTTCGCATCGTTAAATTCACGAACACCGCGACCAAGACCCCTCATAAATTCAGGAATTTTGCGGCCACCAAATAAAACCAGTACAACTACTGCTATCAGCAATATTTCCTGGAAACCTAAATTACCCATATAAAATGTTTTTGAGATGTGAGTTCCAAAGATAATTACAAATGCAAAACAAAAAACAAACATTAACATTTAGCTTAATAAAAAAGCGGAAAATCTGTATAGACTTTCCGCCTGTATTTTATTAAACAAAATACTACATACGTTTTTCCTTAATCCTTGCGCTTTTGCCGCTTCTTTCACGCAGGTAAAACAGTTTCGCACGGCGAACTTTACCTACTTTATTAAGCACAATAGACTCAACGTTTGGAGATAGGAATGGGAATACCCTTTCAACACCAACGCCATCAGATATTTTACGAACAGTAAAAGTAGATGTTGCGCCGCTGCCCTGTATTTTTAATACATCGCCACGGAACCCCTGTATACGTTCTTTACCGCCTTCAATAATTTTGTAGTTAACAGTAATGTTGTCACCCGCTTTAAACTTCGGATGGCTTTTTTGTATGGTAAGTTGCTCGTGAATAAATGTAATTGCTGCGCTCATGGCTTAAAATTTAGGACGGCAAAGGTAACAGCAAAATATTTAATAACAAAATAAATATCTTAAAATTACTGCGCCTGTAAATAAAAAAAGGATAACACCTGTAAAAAGGTATTATCCTTTTGGTTAACTATCTGTTTTTCCCGTTTTGGGACTGCTTTTATAATTACCTGGCAATGTTCACTGCCCTCTTTTCTCTTATCACAGTTACTTTAATCTGGCCGGGATAAGTCATTTCTGTTTGTATTTTCTGGGCTATTTCAAAGCTCAGTTTATCACTGTCCATATCAGTAACCTTGTCGGCTTCTACTATTACCCTTAATTCGCGGCCAGCTTGTATGGCGTACGCTTTTTCTACCCCCTGGTACGATACCGCAAGTGTTTCAAGCTCTTTTATACGCTGCAGGTACTGCTGCATGATTTCGCGCCTTGCACCCGGCCTTGCGCCGCTTATGGCATCGCAGGCCTGTACTATAGGCGATATTACATACTGCATCTCCATTTCATCGTGGTGGGCGCCTATGGCATTAATAACTGATGGGTGTTCACCATATTTTTCAGCAAGTTTGGCACCTAACAGGGCATGGCTCAGTTCAGTTTCTTCATCCGGCACTTTACCAATATCGTGTAATAAGCCTGCACGTTTAGCCAGTTTGGGGCTCATGCCCAGTTCGGCCGACATAGTGGCGCAAAGGTTTGCAACTTCGCGGCTGTGCATCAGCAGGTTTTGGCCGTACGATGAACGGAAACGCATTTTACCAACTATGCGCACCAGCTCCTTGTGCAGGCCATGTATGCCAAGTTCAATAACAGTGCGTTCGCCAATTTCCATTACCTGCTCTTCCAGTTGCTTGCGGGTTTTTTCTACCACTTCTTCAATACGGGCCGGGTGTATACGTCCATCGGCCACCAGGCGCTGAAGGCTGAGGCGGGCAATTTCGCGGCGTAACGGGTCGAAGGAGGATAATATAATAGCTTCCGGGGTGTCGTCTACTATAAGGTCAACACCTGTGGCTGCTTCAATGGCGCGTATGTTACGGCCTTCGCGGCCAATAATCTGGCCTTTTATTTCATCACTTTCCAGGTTAAATACGGTAACCGTATTTTCAATAGTTTGTTCAGCGGCAGTGCGCTGAATAGACTGGATGATGATTTTGCGCGCCTCTTTATTCGCTTTCTGGCGTGCATCTTCAATAATTTCCTGTTGAAGGGAGAGCGCCTGCGTATGTGCCTCCTGTTTAAGGCTTTCTACCAACTGGTTTCTTGCTTCCTCGGCGGTGAGGCCTGCAATTTTTTCCAGGCGGCGTATGTGCTCTTCCTGGTGCTTCTCAAGCTCTGTGCGTTTTTGCCCAACTACTTCAATCTGTTTGTTAAGGTTTTCCTTAATTACTTCGTTGTCTTTTAGCTGTTTTTCTAAAGCCGCTTCTTTTTGGGTAATGGCGAGTTCTTTTTGCTTAACCCGGTTTTCTGTTTCGTTTATTTTCCGGTTTTTTTCTAAAATCTCCCTGTCGTGTTCCGATTTTAATTGTACAAACCTTTCTTTTGCCTCTAAGCTCTTTTCTTTTTTTATAGTTTCTGCTTTAATCTCAGCTTCTGCTATAATCTTTTTGGCCTGAATGTCTGCCTCGTCAACTTGCTTCTTCGTGTCTTTGGCAAAAATAACCTTACCCGCCGCTATGCCTGCTGCCAGTGAAAGTACGCCAATTATAATGTAATAAACTGCCTGATCCATGCGTGTGGAATTTAAAATGATTCACAATCTTATATTCTTTGCCTTGTCTCATATGACTTTGATTAATGAGAGAGCGTAAGCTGCGAAGATAAAAAATGAATTACATATTATTAAAATGATTATTGTTCTCTTTTTGAGAGTTGAATATTCCCGAAGTGGGAAATTTTAGAATTTTATGATTTCATTTATTGTTGATAATCAATTGATTATACTTATTTATTTGTTTGGCATCCGTTTTGGCATATACTTAACATCAGTCCGTTTTTACCAAGTACCTTCTGAAAGCTTTAATGAAAACTAAGTTAAAGTAACAACAAATCTAAAATCCAATGAAACCTCTATTAGCGGTATTATCGCTGGCCATCATTCTGGTATCCTGTTCAAAACAGGCAGTGGCAGTACCGCAAACCGCCGCAGGGCTCTTTTATAAGGATGGAAGTATTGCAGTTTCCACTATGGATGCAGTACAAACAAATTCATCAACTGTAAAAGTTGACTTTGCTACCCTGTACGCTAACAATGTTACTAAAATTGAAGTAATGAGTGGCAGTTCTGCTAACTTACTTTGTACCATCGGGGAGTTGCAACTTCCTGGTAACATTGAAAAACTCACCGCCTTTTCGGTAAATGATACAAACCTTAAAGGAAAAACGATGTACTACATGTTACGTTATACATCAAAAACAGGCGATTGGGGTTTTACACCTTTGGTGTCCGTTACCTTAAAATAACTTTTAATCTGTCCCCCCATTGAAACTTAAAAAATCTCCTGCATTTAATGCGGGATTTTTTTTTGCCCCTAACTGCCCAAAGCTTTATCTACCAGGTTTTCCAATGCCTGTAGTTTGCCGGATACTTCTATCATATCAATAGTACCCGATGCACCGTAGCTTTGTTCGGTGGCAAACCAAAGCAATGCCATTGATATATAGTCCTGCATATCCTTACCGGCAAAGCCGGTTTTGTATTCCAGTATTTTTTCGTTGATGAATTTTACTGTTTTGCGCAGCTTTTCCTCGTCTGCAGGTTCAATTTTAAGGCGGTAAGTTCTGTCGGCAATAAGTATGTTTACCGGTATAAGCTGGGCCATATTATTACGAGTTTAATAAAACCAGGCATTTTTCAATTTCCGCAAGGTATCCGTTAAGCCTTTGTTCCAGCAGTTTTTTTTCTGCTGCATCCATGGTAGAGGTGTTAAGGTTGGCGGCATCCAGTTTTTCCTGCAATTTTTGTATGGCCTCGTTTTTATCCTTTATAATAAGTTTATTTTCTTCAAGCTCTTTTTTTATGGCTGCATGCTCCTTTTGCAATTGTTGGTTGTTTTTTAGCAGCAATTGCAGTTTTTGGGTAAAGTTTTTCAGTTGTTCGTCAACGGTTGCCATAATAACCGGTTACTGTTTTTTAGTTTCCTGTGCAGTGTTCTTCAAAGTATTTTGCAAAGCGGCCCCAAAATATATTGTAATGGTTCCGCTTTGCTAAAACCGGTAACCCGGCTATTTTCTTATTTCGGCCCCGGTTTCTTTTTCCAGGGTATCAATTATTTTCTTCATCATACCGTCAGTTTCCTTATCGGTAAGCGTTTTATCCTCATCAACAAAAGTAAAATTAAGGGCAACCGATTTTTTACCGGCACCCAGTTTTTCACTTTCAAAAATATCAAACAGCTTTACCGCCTGCAATTTTTGAATGTTGGCACGTTTAATTACTTTTTCTATTTCGCCAAACTTTACGGTTTGGTTTACTACAAAAGCAAGGTCTCTTTCCACCGGCGGGAATTTAGGTACCTCTGCATAAACAATTTTTTGTTTGCCAAGCAGTTGTACCAATGTGTTGTACTGAAGATCGATAAAATAAACGGGTTGTTTAATATCAAAAACCTGCAGGTGCGCCTGGCTTACTTCGGTAATAAAAGCCACCGGGTGGCTGCGGTGTGTAATGGCATACTGCCTGCCTGTGGCAATAGCAACCGGCTCTTCCACCTGAATGCTGGTTACACCACAAAGCGAAAGCAGGGATGCGGCAATGCCTTTTGCAGTATAAATATCCTGCTGCCTGCTTTTAGCGCGCCAGCTTGCGGCACCGGCTTCGCCGGTAAGGTATACGCAAAAATGTTCCTGCTCCTTATAGCTGCCAGCCGATTTTGATGAGTAGGTTTTGCCAAATTCAAAAAATTTGAGGCTTGCGTTTTTACGGTTTATGTTGTAGGCCATGCTTTCCAGCGCTGTTTCAAGCATGCTGGGCCTTAGCACATCAAGGTCTGCGCTAAGGTTATTAATCATTTTTACCGTATGCGCCAGTGTTTCTTCATCAAAATACTTGCTGTTGGTAATGGAGTTGGTAAGTATTTCGTTAAAGCCAAGACCCACCAGGTAGTTGGCCAGTTTCTCCCTGAGGGATTCGTGTAAACCCAGTTCATCCACTGCCGGTGCAATGGAAATGGAAGAGGGTATAGCAATATTATCCAGCCCGTCAATGCGCACAATTTCTTCCACCACATCGGCCGGAAGGGTAATATCTGTTTTTGAATAAGGCACTTCCACCCAAAGTTCATCCATACCCTCGCGCATAATTTCAAAGCCAAGGCTGGTGAGTATGGTTTTAACCGCATCTGAATGGTAGTTTTTACCACTTAGTTTTTTTAGGTAATGGTTTTTAAGCACCACCTGTGCTTTGGGTTTGGGGTTAGGGTAAATATCAACAATATCGCTGGCAATTTCGCCACCGGCCACTTCTTTAATAAGCAAAGCGGCCCTTTTTAATACAGTTACCACGCCAGAAATATCCACCCCTTTCTCAAAACGGGTAGCCGCCTCTGTGCGCAGCCCATGCCTGAACGATGTTTTGCGTATGCTGATGGGGTTAAACCAGGCGCTTTCTAAAAATATATTGGTAGTGGTTGCTTTTACACCACTTTTTATGCCGCCAAAAACACCTGCAATACACATACCGCCTTCGGCATTGCATATCATAAGGTCGGCGCTGCCAACAGTACGTTCCTTGCCATCCAGGGTGATAAACAGGCTGCCATCGGGCAGATTTTTTACAATTACTTCGTTGCCGGCTATTTCGGCTGCATCAAAAGCATGCAGGGGTTGGCCGGTTTCGTGCAGTATAAAGTTGGTAATATCAACAATATTGTTAATTGGCCGCTGGCCAATGGATTTTATCTTATCCTGCAGCCACTGGGGCGATTCCTTTACGGTTACACCGCTAATGGTTACGCCACTGTAACGGGCGCAGGCATCTGTATTTTCAACCGATACTTTTATGGTAACGTTATGGTTATCTGCTTTAAACTGGTTTACATAAGGCAGTTTAGGCCGTGCCGTTCTTTTGGTGTGATGGGTAAGGTAGGCACACACATCTTTAGCCACGCCAATATGGCTCATGGCATCCATACGGTTGGGGGTAAGGCCAATTTCGTAAATCCAGTCCTGGTAAACGGAAAAATAATCGGCAGCGGGAGCGCCGGTGACCGCTGTTTCAGGTAATATTATAATACCGTTATGGCTTTCGCCAACGCCAATTTCATCTTCGGCACATATCATACCATAGCTTTCGCTACCGCGTATTTTAGCCACCTTCATGGTAACGGGTTCGCCTTTAAGCGGGTGAATGGTTACGCCAACCTGGGCTACCACCACTTTTTGGCCTGCCGCCACGTTGGGCGCACCGCATACTATCTGCAGCGGGGCAGTACCGCCTACGGATACTTTGGTAATGCGCAGCTTATCGGCATTGGGGTGTTGCTCACACTCCAGCACCTCGCCAACCACTAAACCTTCCAGGCCGCCTTTAATGCTTTCAAATTTTTCAAGGCTCTCCACTTCCAGGCCAATGGAGGTTAGTATTTTCGATAATTTCTCCGGGTCAATAGTTTCAGGCAGGTAATCGCACAGCCATTTGTAAGAGATCGTCATGCACTCATCTTTTTTTCGTGGCTGCAAATATAACTTTTGGTTGGGATGTGGGGAGGGAAAGATTTTATAAGCGGGTATTGATAATGTTGGCTAAAACGAAACTGATATTTAATTGAGCAGGTAAAGCAGCACTAAGGGGCGCAACTTGGGATGGTTCATGTAAATACTTAAATAGTCCTTACCATCTCTTCCATGATAAAAGTATTCAAAAAAGTCATCCTTTAATAACTCACGCACAGGTTTAGAACTGATAACACAGCCACTGATATATCCGATGTTGGAACTGTCTGTTGAAAATCTTTTGATAATGGTGCTGGCATTGGGATTTTTTCTGTAAACTAAAGCAGCCAATGCATAAACTCTTACGGCTGCGCTGCTGTCAGAAGTTAATAAAATCAGGTCATCATCTGTGCTTAATTCATCCAAAAGTGCAAAACGATAATACTGTCTTGAGGGGGAACCCGCAGGACCTGTTGCAGATGACTCCAAACCACCTTGCTTTCTAATGCATTTGAGTAATGCGTTTATTGAATCCTGCTTATTTTCAAAGTGAACGGTGGAATCCTGGCCACAGGCTGCTGAACAGATAACTGCAATAGCTATCGTGGTAATAAATCTTTTTAAAGGCATGTTTGGTTGCGATTAGAGGATAAATTTAAATAACTGCTTGCAAAAATATTAGTGATGCCCTGCTAAAGCTTCGCTAAAAAACAGCCCTATTACCTATATTTGGCAGCACCATTTACCACCAGCAATGAACCGTTTAGACCGCCTTACCGCCATACTTATTCAGTTACAATCAAAGCGGGTTGTAAAGGCGCAGGATGTAGCGGAACGGTTTGGCATTAGTTTGCGTACGGTTTACCGCGATGTTAAAACGCTTGAAGAGGCGGGTGTGCCCATTATTGGCGAAGCAGGCATTGGTTATTCCATTATGGAAGGGTACCGCCTGCCCCCTGTTATGTTTACCCGCGAGGAAGCCACCGCTTTTTTGACCGCCGAAAAACTGGTGGAGAAATTTACTGATACCTCTACCGAGGGCAGCTATAAATCAGCCATGTATAAGGTGCGGGCGGTGCTGCGCTCCACCGAAAAAGACCTGCTGGAAAATATAGAAGACCATATACAGGTGTTACAGTCGCCTACGCAGGCAAATACCAAAAGCGCTGCAAACCCTATGCAAACCATTCTTAAAAGTATCTCCACCAAAAATGTGCTGTTTATGCAGTATGCCGCTTTGGGCAGCCCTGCCGATACAGAGCGGTATATAGAGCCGGTGGGTATTTTTTATCAAAGCAATTTTTGGTACCTGATTGCTTTTTGCAGGCTGAGGAATGACTACCGGAATTTTCGCATTGACCGTATTATGAAAATTACCCAGTGCGATGAGCGGTTTAACAAGCAGCACCCATCGTTAACATCGTATTTGAAACAGGTGGCTGCCGAGCAGGAATTACAAACCGTAATGATGCAGGTAGAAAAAGGCATACTGCGCTACCTGGAAGGCCAGAAATATTACAACGGCTTTGTATCGCAAAAAGAAACAGGCGGCAAAGTGGAAATGACTTTTTTAACATCCTCGTTAGAAGGTTTTGCAAGATGGTATATCATGTTTGGCGACCGTGCAGAAATAATAACCCCTCAAGTATTAAAAGAACGTGTAAAAAGCCTGCTTGAAACCATTTTGAAAAAAGTGTAGCGTTTACAATACCCTGCTGACATAACGCTGTCATTGCCCCGTTTTAGTTTGCACCCTGTAAAAATTAAA
>CAZRDD010000037.1:0-18014 GCA_964598675.1 uncultured Parafilimonas sp. | reverse complement strand
TTGCTATTTCGCAAACCACCAACGATACCACTGCTGTAACAGGTGGCAGCAGTGGTACTACCTACACGCTTACCATGACGGTAACAGATAATGGCCCTACAACCCATTGCACTGCTACCGGCACCACCACCGTTACAAAATCAGGCAGCAACGGGCCTACATTAACTGTATCCCCATCTTCAGCAGGTACAATTTGTATTAATTCGGCCACAACATTAACTGGTACCGCCAGCAGTGGCACAACGCCTTACACATACGCCTGGACGGCAACAGGGTCGGGCAACGTATTCAGTGCCTCCACCTCTGCAAGCACCACCGTTACCCCTTCGGCAGCAGGCAGCTACCTTTACACGTTAAAGGTTACTGATAACAACGGTTGTGCCGTTCAAAAATCCACAGGCACACAAACAGTTAACAGCGCCATTGTGGTTACCACCACTGCCGATGCACCAGGTTTTTGCGGTGCCAATGGCAGCGTTAACCTTGTGGCAAGCTCTACTGGTGGCAGTGGAACCTATACAAACTATGCATGGACCACTAACGTTAAGGTGTCACCAGGCACCACTACGGTAAGCCCAACTTCTTCCACCACCACGGGGGTTACCACGGCAACCATATCCGGGGCAACGGTAGGCAGCTCTAAATTCCAGTATTTTGCAGTGGTTACTGATAATGCAGGCTGTACAGGGTCCGACTCCTCCGATGTGCTGGTGGTGGGTAGTACGCCAACATTCAGCACCACGCCTACGGCTACCATTTCTTCTGCCTGTGTGGGGCAAACTTTTAACTTAAGCTCTGCGGCCTTTACGGGCGGAACGGCTTCCTATAATTATTCATGGACGGCGCCTACGGGCGTAACCGTGGCCAACTCAACCGGTACGGTATCGTCTTCGCCCATACCTGCCACCACTGCACCCGCCAGCGTATCGGGCAACTATAACTTTGGCCTGCTGGTGGTGGATGGCAATAACTGTAAGGTTACGGCCAGTATTGCCGCCTCCACCATTAATCCTGTACCTGTAATTACACTGGCTTCTGATAAATACTCAGTGTGTAAAGCACCCGCCTCCACTATTAACTTAACAGGCACCCTTACCACTGCCACTACCAGCCCATACACATACGCATGGACAGGCAGCGGTGTGGTAAACAACACCAGCAGCAATGTTACCACGGCTGTACCCACCAGTACAGGTACATACAGCGTAACAGTAACAGATGCCAACGGATGTACCGGCACCGGCACCAGCAGCACAGTAACTGCCCTCGGCAGCCCTGTTATAACAGCCTCTGCCGATAAAACAGTGGCCTGCGCCACACCTGCCACCACCGTTAATTTAACAGGTACTATAACCACAGGCACCACCAGCCCATACTCGTATGCATGGTCGGGCAACGGCGTAGTAAATACAAACAGCAATACCACCACCGCCGTACCTGGTGGGGCAAGCACCTATACCGTAACGGTAACCGATGCAAATGGCTGTACCGCTACAGGCACCACCAGTAATGTAGCGTACGATGCGCTGATAGCCAATGTAACCTTTGGCAACTGCGGCACCAATAGTGCAGGGGTTAAATATGGCCAGCTGAACGAAACAAACGGAAGCACCTGGTTGTGGACCACCCTTAACGGTGGCAGGTTTTATACCAGTAATGCATTGAGTGTAAATAACGACAGTTCCACATCGCACCTGCAGGCCCCTTTTATAACCTTTTTGGGTACATATAATGTTGCCATTACTGATGGTAACAACTGTACAGCATCGGGCTCGGTTAGTGTAACTTCCAGCAGTTGCTCAATCATACTGGCCGTAAGTAATTTAAGCTTTACAGCACAAAAACAGGGAAACACTGTACAGCTTGACTGGAAAACAACCACAGAAATAAACAATGACCATTTTGATGTGGAACGCAGCAGCGATGGCAACAACTGGCAGGTAATAGGCACAGTAAAAGGGCACGGTAACAGCAGCACCCCCATACAATACAGCTACAATGACGCATTGCCGCTGAACGGCATAAACTATTACAGGCTTAAACAAACTGATGCTGATGGCAAGTATACCTACAGCCAGGTTAAAACAGTACAATTTACAGGGCAATGGCTGGTAAAATTATACCCTAACCCGGTTAAAGGCTTTATGGTACTGGAGTTTAACAACGACAGGGATGAGAAAGGCGCTATAGTAATACAAACCATGGCAGGCAGCACCATTTTTGCCACCGAAAAACAATTGGTAAAAGGCCTTAACCGTATTACCCTTAACCAGGTACAGCCACTTGCACAAGGCACGTACATGGTTACATTGGGTACACAAAACAATATCTTCAGGTCTAAATTTGTGAAAACCGGCAACTAATAATATTAAAACTTTGTTTCAATGACCCATGATGGAATGGGACGGATTAAACCTTTTGTTTCTACAAAAGGTTTTTTTATGCCAATGATATTGGCAGGATTATACAGAAATATCTTTTCTATATGTTTCAGGTACATACAAAGCATTAATAACGATGGCACTAATGATTAATGATAAAGGATATATCAGCCCAACAAAAGGTGCCAATGCAACACTTGCAACAATACTTTTCTTAAGAAACTCGGTAATAAAAGCAGTAGACCCGCCAAAAACGCCGTTGCCGATATTATAACTAAAGCCCATACTTGTATAGCGGATGTTTGCCGGAAAAATCTCCAGCATAAAGGCCCCCATTGGCCCGTACACCATGGCGCTGCATAAACTCATACAAAATACTAACAGGATAAAAACAAAGAAAACCGGCAGGCTTATAGCATGCTGAACAACAAGCCCATTTGGGTTGCCCAGCCTGACAAACAGGTAAAATGCAAGCGGTATAACAACTGCGCTTATTATAAGGCCTGGGAGGATTATCTTCTTTCGGCCAACCCGGTCGCTGAGAGCGCCGAATGGCTGAAAAAACATACCGCCCATTATATTGGCAACTGAAAGAATCAGCAGTGCCGTTTTATCGGGTATCAGCACCGTACGCTGTAAAAAGTACAACGAAACAAATTGCGCAGAGTGCATAATGGTACTTTGGGCTGCACTGCCGCCAAAAACAGCCAGCATCATAAACCTTAAATTACCTTTTGCCTTAAACGCTTTTGTAACAGGTGCCGGGGTAAGTTTGCCTTCTGCTTTTATTTTGTTAAACAAGGGGCTTTCGTTCAGCCGCCTGCGTACCAGGTAACTTAATACAACCAGCACACTGCTAAACAAAAAGGGTAACCGCCAACCAAAAGCATCAAACTGCCCCGCAGAAAGTAATGAGCGGGTTGTAAAAACCGTCATAAGGCAAATCATCAATCCAAAGGGTACTGTGGCTTGTATAAACCCGGTATAAAAGCCCCGTTTGTTAGCAGGTGCATGTTCTGCCACATAAATGGCTGCACCCGCATACTCGCCGCTTATTGCCAAGCCCTGGCACAACCTCAATGCCAACAGCAATACAGGTGCAAGCCACCCAACCTGTTTAAATGTTGGTAAACAGCCAATTAAAAAGGTTGCAGCACCCATAAGCAACAGCGATTGCAGGAATGATTTTTTGCGCCCTTTTTTATCGCCCAACCGGCCAAACAGTAATGCACCCAAAGGCCGTATAAGATACGATGAACCAACTACACCAAGTGTATCTAAAAAACCAGAATTACCGGGAAAGAATTTTGCAGAAAGCGTGCCTGCCAATATTATAGCAACAAACAAATCGTACCACTCAATTAGTGTACCCGCCGCAGATGCGGCTATAACCAGCAGCAGGTTGTTTTTCTTTTCATTGGGTGGTAATAAATCAACCTGGTTTAATGCGGGCATTGTTTGCATTTAAAGTTAACAGATAAATGAAGTTAACAAAATGCAGGCAACGTTTAGCTGGCAGCCCTTTAACTGTTAGGGTCAAAAAATGTTTTTTGTTTACTGTTACAACGGGGTAATGTCAATAGGCTTTGAAAGGGGGAGTGTTGGCATGGCAAAAACAATTGCCTGCTATAGATAATAAATGCGGTTTGTCATGCTTTGAATGGGCAAGACACAAACAAAAAATCCCGCCACTGTACAGTGGCAGGATGATGATATATAGTAAGGTAAGTACTTATACTTTAAAGTGCGAGAAAGCCTTGTTGGCTTCAGCCATACGGTGTGTATCTTCTTTCTTTTTGAAAGCAGCACCTTCACCCTTTGCAGCGGCTATTATTTCGCTGGAAAGTTTATCAGCCATTGTACGACCGTTTCTTTCGCGGCTGAAACGTACCAGCCATTTCATGCTTAAAGAAATTTTTCTGTCTGCGCGAACTTCAGCAGGTATCTGGAAAGTTGCACCACCAATCCTGCGGCTGCGTACTTCTACAGCAGGCGTAACATTCACCAGAGCCCTTTTCCAAATTTCATAGCCATTTTCACCTGTAAGCTTGCTCACTTTATCAATAGCATCATAAAATGTATTGATGGCGGTGCTCTTTTTGCCATCCCACATAATGTTATTAATAAAACGGGTAACCATTTTATCGTTAAAACGCCCGTCTGGAGCTAGAGGTAATTTTTTGGCTTGCGATTTACGCATATTGTGTAAACTTTATTAGATTATCTTATTTCTTTTTTGCTTTTTCTTTCTTAGTACCGTATTTGCTGCGGCTCTTCTTACGGTCTTTTACACCCGCAGTATCAAGGCTGCCGCGTACAATATGGTAACGCACACCTGGTAAATCTTTCACACGGCCACCGCGTATCAACACGATAGAGTGTTCCTGCAGGTTATGGCCTTCACCCGGAATATAAGCAATAACTTCAATCTTGTTGGTCAAACGCACCTTTGCAACTTTACGCAAAGCTGAGTTTGGCTTTTTAGGTGTTGTAGTATACACCCTGGTGCAAACACCACGGCGTTGAGGGCACGCATCCAGCGCCCTTGACTTGCTTTTAGCCCTGATTATCTCGCGGCCTTTTCTAACTAATTGTTGTATCGTAGGCATTATTACCGATTAATTTTTGGGACGGCAAAGGTAGTTACCTGCCATCAAAATACCAAACATTTATTTTAAAAAATATAAACTTACCTAAAATTGCCATTTTTAAAAGGGTAAGCGCAGGCAATTTACACAACTGCACTTACCCTTTTTTATGCTTTTAAAGCTGTTAAAACTTATACCCTAACCAGCCAGCCGTGTGTGTCTTCGGCCTTGCCTTCCCTTATTGCGTTAAGGCGGCTTTTTACTTCGGGGGAAGTTTTCCAGGCATTCACGTCAAACTGCATAATATGGTCTTTGTATTTAAGCTCTTTAATAGGCGCTATAGTGGCAGCAGTACCAGTACCAAACACCTCCTGCAGGGTGCCTGCTTCGTACGCCTTAATAACCTCTTCTATGCTTATACGCCTTTCTTCAACGCTAAAGCCCATTTCGCGTAAAACGGTTATAACACTATCGCGGGTAACCCCTTTTAATATAGTACCCTCTTCCAGCGATGGCGTTACCACCGTGCCGTTGATGATAAAAAACACATTCATCATACCCACTTCCTGCAGCCATTTGTGTTCAAACGCGTCAGTCCATAATACCTGGTCGTAACCTTCTTTTTTTGCATCAGTAGCCGCTTTTAAGCTGCCGCCGTAGTTGCCTGCATTTTTTGAAAAGCCAACACCACCTGGTGCAGCCCTGGTATATGTTTCCTCCACCAATATTTTCATTGGCGCGGCAAAATAAGGGCCGCTTGGGCTTAATATAATTAAAAACTTGTAGGTTTCTGATGGCCTTACCCCCAGCATGGCATCGGTTGAAAACATAAAGGGCCTTATGTACAGGCTGTAATCTTTACGTTTGGGTATCCAGTTGCTGTCAATTTCAATCAGCTTGCGCATACCTTCTATAAATATTTCCTCCGGCACTTCGGGCATGTTCATGCGCTCTGCGCTAAGGTTAAAACGGACAAAGTTATCGTATGGGCGAAAAATTAGGGCATTGTTATTGTCGTCTTTATAAGCTTTAATACCTTCAAAAATAGCCTGTCCATAATGCAATGCGGTTAGTGATGGTTCAAGCAGAAGGGGCTGGTAGGGTTTAATTTCCACGTTCTTCCATTCGCCATTTTCATAATCCGCTTCCAGCATGTGATCGGTAAAATATTTACCAAAAGGAAGGTTATCAAAATTCATTTCGTTCAACTTACTCCTCTCCGCTTTTGTGATAAGGATGTCTAAAGCTTCCGTCATAACATTACATTTGTTGCAAAGAAAATAAAAATTTAAAAACTAACAGCCGTTAACTTGTAATATATTTTGTAAAAATGGATATACAATTACCTGATTTTGTGCTTGCCGATTTGTACAAAAACACGCTGGTGTTAGCCCCGGGCGCGGCAGAGAACCAGCCAGCACCACCCGTGCAAGTTACGCAAAAACTGCCGGAAATTGAGGCGAAACCTGTACAGGCGGAGCAAAAGCCCTGGTTTTTGGGCGAAAACCGCCGTGGAATTGTGATTGTTGTTAAAGAAGAAACCGCCGTATTTATTAATGATGAATGGCTTGAAACACTTAGCAAGCTGCTGGATGCGCTAAAAATAAACTTAGCCGATACAGCCATTGTAAACATACACCAAAGGCCGGCGCAATTTACCGAACTGCAACAAAGCCTGCATGCCCGCCATATATTTTTATTTGGCATAACAACGGAGCAGATACAACTGCCCTTTACCATACCCGAGTACCAGGTACAGAATTACGCGGGTTGCACCATACTTAGGGCCCCTGCCATAACCCTGGCCGGACCAGCCAAAACAACAGATGCTGTTAAAGCTGAAAAGAGAAAACTGTGGGAGAGCCTTAAAAGGATAACATTTTAAAAGGTGAGCGGCGTAAGGTATAAGGTGTAAGAAAGAAACAAGTCCGGTAATATTCATGTACGCTTTCAGCACACGCCCAACACCTTTTACCCTATACCTTCCACCCTTACCCGCCTTACAATAAACATCAAAAAAAAGAACAAAATGCAAACAATCATATTTGCCACCAACAACAGGCATAAGGTAGACGAAATTAAAAAAGTAGTGGGCCAAAACATGAATATTGTAACCCTGGCCGATGCGGGCATTGATATTGATATACCAGAGCCTTACGATACGCTGCAGGAAAACGCCACCACCAAAAGCCGCACCATACACCAGCTTACCGGGCTAAATTGCTTTAGTGAAGATACAGGCCTTGAAGTAGAAACACTTAATGGAGAACCCGGCGTAAAAAGCGCCCGTTATGCAGGCGATGAGCGTAATTTTCAGGCGAATATTGATAAACTGCTGCACAACCTTACAGGCAAGGAGAACCGAAAAGCGCAGTTTCGCACTGTTATATCGCTGATACTTAATGGGCAGGAATATTTTTTTGAAGGTATTTGCCCCGGCAGCATTATAGCAGACCAAAAAGGGGAACAGGGTTTTGGTTACGACCCGGTATTTGTGCCGGATGGCAGCCACAAAACCTTTGCCGAAATGAGTATTGAAGAAAAAAATGAATACAGCCACCGCAGAAAAGCGACTGATAAATTGGTGGCTTTTTTGCAGGCACGATAGATATTGCAAAAAAGTATTAATTTACTTTAAAATATGTGAGGAATGGACGAAACACTATTGCTGGAAATTAAAAAACTACCAGAATACTTGCAGGATGAAGTAAAAGACTTTGTCCGGTTTTTGAATAACAAGCTGGATAATAGTATAGTTGAAAAATCAACTGTACACAAAACAAGAAGGGCTGGTTTTTTAAAGGGTACATTTAAAATTGCGGCAAACTTTGATGAACCATTGGAGGATTTTAAAGAGTACATGTAAAGATGAAAATATTATTAGATACACATACCTTTCTTTGGTTTTGTGAAGATGATAAAGAATTAGCCGTAAAAGCTAAAGCAGCTATTGAGGATACCAGTAATGAAGTCTATTTGAGTTGTGTATCTTTATGGGAGATTACAATTAAGCTGCAACTACAAAAATTAACATTAAACAAAACACTGGCAGAAGTTATAAAATACCTGCCTCTTCAAGGGTTTCAATACCTGGATATAAAACCTGCGCACCTGTTAAAGCTTTCCAGTTTAGGGGCTGGCCACAAAGACCCGTTTGACAGAATGTTAATTGCCCAGGCAATAGCTGAGGATATGATATTTATTACCAGGGACGAAAATATCTGGCAATATCCCTCAGTAAAATTGCTTTGGTAAATGCTTGTCTTTCAAAATATTGTTTAAGTTATACCACCGCCATTGTATTTTTTTAAACTCAACTAACATTTTTGCTTCTAAAACTTCGGAATTTTATTAAATGGAACGTGTTAAAGTAAACCTGCCCGCACAATTTAACTTTGCGGCTAACATAAGCATACGCATAACCGACCTTAATTATGGGGGCCATGTGGGCAACGATGTATTCCTGTCGCTGGTACACGAAGCACGGCAGCAATTTCTGCTGCACCACGGTTATGCCGAATTACAGTTTGAAGGCACCAGCCTTATAATGGCCGATGCTGCTGTAGAGTATAAAAAAGAACTTACCTACGGCGATGTGGTTAAAATATCTGTTGCGGCTACCGGTTTTGATAAATTTGGGTTTGACCTGTTTTATAAACTGGAGATTATGAAAAACGAACAGCATGTTTTGGCTGGTAAAGCCAAAACAGGTATGCTTTGCTACGATTATGCCAATAAAAAGCTTGCGCCGTTGCCAGAAGTAGCCAAGAGTAAGTTGGAGGGCACTGTATAATTTTGCCTACTTAATAATAGGCGCAGTTACAACAATAGCCCTTGCATTTTAAGTAAATGTTTAAACAAGTTGCCGCCAGATTTTACAGGCATAAAAGAGATTAAAATTTTTTTTGACAATTTTGTTAATAAAAAATTGGTGCTTTAAAAATGATTCATATCTTTGTTTAACAAAAATGATAAAATAAAGCGCTAATGCCTGTTGTTGATGCCCAAACGGAGGAATTGATTAAAGAAACTGCCATGCGGATTTTTTTTGTGGAGGGCAGGCTTCACGCCACAACACAGGTAATTGCAAAAGAAGCCGGGGTTAACCGTGGCCTGATTTATTACTATTTCAAAAGCAGGGATCATCTTTTTGAACTGGTATTTAACGAGGCAATTATGGTTGTGCGCAACAGGTTGCGTGAATTATTTCTTTTAAAAAGCATATCCTTCAGAAAAAAGATAGGTGAATTTGTGGCTTTATCTATTGAACAGAGCCTTAAATACCCCTACCTGGATATGTTTTTAATTACCGAGATAAACCGGGACGATGCCCCTGTATTGCAGCCAATGGGAGAAGAGTTGCGGCGCGAGATGCTTGCAAGTGTTGGTGAAGGGCTAAAAGAAGAAATTAAAAACGGAAGTGTACCAGGCATGTCTGCCGAGCAGTTTTTGCTTAACATTATTTCGCTTTGTGCTTACCCGGTACTTTATAAGCCCTTGCTAAGGCAAATGATTAACATTGATGAGGCCGGTTACTTTAAAATGATGCAGGAGAGAAAGGAGATTATTATGAAGGTTATTTTTAAGGCTGCATAATCAGCCAACCTTTTCAGCAAGCCTTACAAAGGCTTTTTTTAAAAACTCATTTTAGCAAAAATGATAAAATAAACCAACACCCTCCTTATAGGGAAGGAAAAAGAAGAACACCCTTTATTTAGCAAAATTGTTAAATGAAATCATCATAAGCGTTGTAACCGGTATTATAAATTAAACATTACCAGCCCGTTACAGGGCCCATGCGTAATTGCGCCCGTAAGCAGGTAGCAAAAAGCTTACAGTATTTCAGCAAACGAATCTGCCATTTTCTTTTATGCTTTTATCAATGCAGTGCCCAGGGCATGCTTTGTCAAAAAAGGTACAAACCAGTCATTTCATAACTTAAATAAATAAAAAATGAAAAAGTCAATGCTTATCTGTTTGGTGCTTATGTCAACACAATGTTTTAGCCAGGGGTTATTAAAGCGGTTACAATTTGGGGTTAAAGCTGGCGCTAATTACAGCAATTATACCAATGCCAGTTTTAGCACCGATGCGCTGGTTGGGTTTCATGCTGGGGCTATTGTTGGGTTTAAAATAACAAGCAAATTATCAATCCAGGAGGAGTTTCTGTTTTCTTCGCAGGGGGCAAAAGTAAAAGGCAACTTATTTGGTAACGAAAATGTGAAGGTCAACTACATTACTGTTCCTTTCCTTATAAAGTACCGTACGCTACCCGGCATATACATAGAAGCTGGCCCTCAGGTGGGCATGCGCGCCAACGAAGATGTTAGCGGTATGCAGGCTGGAGACTTTGCCAAAAAACTGGACCTTTCTGCTGTTGCAGGTATTGGTTATCAATCAAAAATAGGATTAGGCATAGGGGCAAGATATGTGGCCGGTTTATCTAAAGTGGGCGATTTTACAACATCTAACATCAGTCCCGATTTTAGAAACAGCGTAATACAAGCAAGTGTGTTTTACATATTTTAAAAAAGGCTTTGGTTAGTGCAGCGATGAAAATTTGTGTAAAATACTCCTTCCACTACTTCCATTGGAAGGGGTATTTCAACAACCTAATAGATGCCCTGTATTAAAATGCATGTAAGAAAGATACCAGCAAACTTGCTTTGCATTAACCGGGTTACTTGCAGTTTTCCGCTTTGGCAAAATAAGAGGCATAGGCAAAAGTGGGCCGGATATTTTGAGGATGGCTGCCTGTTAACCCGGCATGCAAAGTGTAATGGAAAATATATTGTATCAAGCCAGTTAGCTAAACGCCGGTGAGGTTGCAATTAAAAACTTGCAGCCTCATCGGCGTTTAATAATAAAGCTACCAAACCGTTAGCTATTCCAAATTTTCCAGTTTTCTTCGGCCTGTAACACCAGCATTTCATAGCCATTTTGTATAGTGGCACCTTGCTGTTGGCCCAGTTGCAGAAATTTTGTTAGCGGCGGGTTATACACCAGGTCGAACAAATAATGTTTTGCCGTTAACAGTTGGTAAGGCAGCGCAGGGGCTTCATCCGTTTTTGGATAAGTTCCCAACGGGGTGCAGTTTATAATTACAGTATAATCCAGCAATAAATCGCCAGTTATATCTGCATAACCCAATATGTTTTTCTCATTGTCAGCAGTGCGTGAAACAAAGGCGTAACCAATACCAAGCTTTTGCAGGGTGTATTCAACGGCCGCCGCCGCCCCCCCTGTACCCAGTATAAGGGCTTTGGTGTGGTGGGGCTGCAGGTGTTGTATAAACGATTTTTCAAAGCCTATAACATCAGTATTATAACCTTTAAGCTTCCCGTCGTCAATCTTAACACAATTGCAGGCTCCCATTTGTTGCACACCGGGCGTAGCTTCGGCTAAAAAGGGTATGATGGCTTTTTTATACGGTATTGTAATAGCAAACCCTTTTAGTTTAGGGTGCTGCTTTAATACATCCAGCACATCAGTTACCGCGGGAATAGAAAACGCATGAAAAACAGCATCATCAATGCCCTCTTTTAAAAATTTTTCTGTGAAATATTTTTGTGAAAAGGAGTGCGATAAGGGGTAGCCTATTAATCCATATTCCCGCATGGTGAGCAATTTAGTGGTGCAAGTTTATAATAAAAAAGCGCTCAATAAACAATGATGTAAAATCTGGTTATTGAGCGCCGCTTACAATTTATTTTGGTAAATCTTTACCCTATTTATGTATCCAGGCCTTACTTATTAAGGTACAGACTAAACGTATCGCCACGCAGGCCAATACGCATAGCTTCTAAAGGTATTACCTCGTTAGGGGCAATATTACCGAGGTTTACGTTGCAGCCCAACAACTCTAAAAAGTACAGTTGCTGGCTTTTTTGAGGGGCTTCCCAAAGTATGCGTTCCCCCGGTATCTGGGTGAGTATTTCTTGTACCAGGCCTTCGCGCACTTCACCACTACCACGATAAATACCCACATTGCCTGCTTCGCGTGCTTCGGCAATCACATAATCCGAACCTGCTTCCAGTTCTGCGCGCATCAGCTCAATCCACTTGTATGGGGGTATAATATGTTCTGCATCCTTGCTGCCCACCTCGCTAAGCACCTTGGCATGTTTGGTAAGTTTTTCAATATACCCACATTTTTCAGCATGCGGAATGGTGATTGAACCATCGCTTACTTCTATATAATCAATGCCATAATCTTTTATCAACGCAATATAATCATCCAGTTGATTGCGTATTAAAAAGGCTTCAAACAGGGTGCCGCCAAAATAAATGGGCATACCGTGTTGCTTATAAACCTCTATTTTCTCCCTTAGCTTAGGTGTAACGAACGATGTACCAAAACCCAGTTTCACAATATCCACATGTGGTTCAGCCACGTCTAAAAAGTTATACACTTCATTAATACTCAGGCCTTTATCCATTACCATTGTTAAGCCATAAGTTCTGGGCCTTGCAGTACGTTCTGGTATTTGCGACAAGCTAAAATTCATTCTTCTTCGGTTATGACTATTAATAATGCCTGCAAAAATAAGGGAACAGGCCGTTACTTAAATACGTTTAGTGTAAGGGAAACGTTAGAAATGCCGGAGGGCTTATATTTTTTTGCTCTTTCTGTACCGGGCCAGCAAATCAACAACCTGGTCATTTTGTAGTATAGAGGGGTTGAGTTCAATAAATTGTTTAACCAGTTTTGGCGCTTTGCTCAAGCCATGCTCAAGCTGTATCATCGCCTCTTTTAATTTGCCGCTGGCAAATAATACGGCACTGTATAAATAATAAAACACCGGTTTATAGTCAGTAGCCTCAAGTGCAGCCATACATTGCTTTGTAGCTGTTTCAAAATCGCCTGCCTTGTAAAGGCATTTTATAAGCGATTGCCTTGCGGCCACATTGCGCGGCCTGGCATGCACCACCACTCCAAAACGCACTACAGCTTCCTTGTAATTACCAAGCTGCATTAAACATTCGCCCATAGCCATGTTATACTCGGGCGCATTGCGGTTTATACGCATGGCAACATCAAGTTGCTTTATTGCGCTCTCCCACTGTTCCTCGTTAATGTACGTTAGCGCTATTTTATAGTTAAGCTTACTATCCTGCGGGTTCATGTGCGATGCCTTGCGGTAATTAAACCTCGCCTGCGCAAATTTGCCAAGCCGGTGATGGCAATGGCCTATTGCTTCGTAAATTACCTCCTCCGGCCGGGTTAACTCAAGCACTCTTTCCAGCACCTCAATAGCCTCTTTGTATTTGCGCATCCGTATAAAAGCATCGCCCATATTACGGTAGGCATAATCAAATTTTTCGTCAATAGCAACGGCATATTGGTAAGCATCTATGGCCTTCTCGTATAATTTAAGCCCCTGGTAGGCGGCGGCAAGGTTAAACCATGCCAACTCGTTATAAGGGTATTCGTCAATAATGGCCTGGTGCAGGCGTATACTTTCCTCGTTGCGGCCTGTAAAATCTGTCCAAAAACAAATTTTATACAATGCTTCCTCGTTATTGGGCTCCTGCACCAATACAAGGCTAAGGCAGTCAAAAACCTTATCAAACTCCTCGTAGTCGTCATACACATCTGCCAGTTCAAATAAAAGCTCCAGCCTTTCCTCACCTTCAAACAGCAAAAGAGCCTCCTCTAATATTTCAACGGCTTTTAGCTGCTTATCAAGTGCCAGGTAGGCATCTGTTCTTAAAATGTAAAGGTTTATATCGGAACTGTCGTACAGGGCTGCCTGGTCAAGCACCTCAAGTGCTTCGCTGTAACGCCGGGTGGCAATAAACAGGTCGGCTTTTTTTATCAGGAGTAATGATGAGTAGGGATAATATTCCAATCCGGTTTCAGCGGCTTCCAGCGCCTGGGCAAGGTCGTCCTGGTCATCAAAGTAGTCAATAATCCTTTCAAAAGAATCCTCCTCAATAAAGGAGTGGCTTTTGCCGGAGCGAAGATTGGTGTATTGCTCCAAAAGTTCCTTAAGCTCTTCCCTGTCTTCCCGATATGGATTTTCCTGCATAATATAAGGTTAAGGAAAACTACATATAAAAAATAAAAAAACCAATTTTATATGTAACATTTGTATGAAAAAACCGTTATTTAAAAATATTTGTTAACAGTATCAAAAAATTACTAATTTTGCTGCGATGAGGATGAAGAACGTATATACCAAAATGATTATTGCTGCCTTACTCGTAACGAGTGCGCAATTTTGTTTTGGTGCGTATACAGGTGTAGCACTTGATGAACATACCAACAAATTCAGCCTCAAAAACCTTTCTTCCCTGTCTAAAAACTATTCTTTATCATACCTTAAAGCGGGCGATTTCAGGTATACCGGCACCCAGCAGGTATCGCAGCAAAAGGTAAATGATACTTCTGTTGAAGTACAGTCTATGATGAGGATTCAGCGTGGCAACACTACTTTTGTTTATCCTTATAAATACAAAGTACAAGTACCAAGGTTTAAAACACCTTCTCCTCCAGCCTTCCCAATGAACAATCATTAGTTCTCTTTTCATTTTCTTAGTATCACTCAAAATACTTTACTGTATCTGGTTTACGCCAGGCAAGGCATTTGCATTGCAGTTCTCACTGTTTTATTATTTCCTGCCACCTATACCTTTCATTCTGCAAGCTTTCATAAAAAAAAGTAAGGTTACATTAAAATCATTTTTGATTTGAATGTTTAAATCTGATATTTTTAGAACCTATTATGATTGCTTTTATAAAACGAACGCGCATACCCAGGCTTTATGCAATAGCCTGCTTTATTGTACTGCTTATTTTTTTGCTGGCTACCGCTGTTAATCCAGCCATTGCCGCCGATGGCGAAAAGCCCGCGGGGGATGGGTTTTGGCTATGGTCGTTTTTAGGCCGCCTTCACCCTATGGTGGTCCATTTTCCTGTAGGATTGCTGTATATAGCCCTGTTTTTTGAGGTGCTTGCTGCCCGGCAAAAAACCACCCAGTATGCAAAGAGCATTAACATATTGGTATTAACCGGCGCTGTATCGGCAGTAGTATCAGTAATACTCGGCCTTGTTTTAGCCAATACGGATACCTACGGCAGCAATGTGCTGCAAATACACCAATGGGCAGGCATAGCCACTATGGCACTGGCTTTTATTACTTACTATGCGTATAAAAAAGGCAGCCGCAAGCTGTCTGTTTCGTTATTAACGGCAACGGTGCTGGGCGTTACAGTAGCCGGGCATTATGGCAGCGAGCTTACCCACGGCGAAGATTATTTAAGCAGTGTATTGCCTGCTGGCAGTGCCGGTGAAAACAGTGGAGACCGCAGTTTTGCTTTTGCCAGTGTTAAAGGCCCGCTTACCCCTGCACAGTTGCAGGACCTTAATATACAGGTACGTACCATTTTAGCGCATAACTGCTACAGTTGCCATGGCGAAACAAAAGTAAAAGGCGACCTGCGGCTTGATTCAAAACAATACATTTTTAAAGGCGGCAAAAACGGCAACATACTGGAGGCTTTTCACCCGGAGAAAAGCGAAATCATCCGCCGTATAAGCCTGCCCCGCAACCATAAAGAGGCGATGCCATCGCGCGGCAATGGCCTTACTTCCACCGAAATTGCCACACTTACTTACTGGATAAAACAGGGGGCACCCTGGCCCGACGGGCCGGAGAAAAGCCTGTTCAGGGTGGCTGCTTTTGAGCCAAGGCTGCCAGCCATACCTGCACCGGTTAATAACCTCACCAACCCTGTTGACCTTTTTGTAAATGCCTATTTTCAGAAAAAAAACATACAGTGGGGCAAGCCGGTGGATGACCGCATTTATATACGCAGGGTGTATTTAGATGTGGTCGGCCTGCTGCCTGCAGCCGATAGCGTGGATGCCTTTATTAAAGATACCCGCCCCGGCAAAAGGGAGGCCCTTGTAACCAACCTGCTTAACCGCAATAACGATTATGCCCAGCAATGGCTAACTTTTTGGAACGATGCCTTGCGCAACGATTATAGTGGCACCGGCTATATTACCGGCGGCAGGGGCAGTATAACCAAATGGCTGTACAGCAGCCTGCAAACCAACAAGCCTTTCAACAATATGGTGAAGGAGCTTATAAGCCCCGATAAAAACTCAGAGGGGTTTATAAGGGGCATACAATGGCGCGGCACTATTAATGCCAGCCAGCGGGTGGAAATGCAGGCAGCCCAAAACGTATCGCAGGTGCTGCTGGGCGTTAACCTTAAATGTGCATCGTGCCACAACAGCTTTGTAAGCGACTGGAAGCTGGATGATGCTTATGCCTTTGCCAATATATTTGCCGACTCCACACTGGAAATAAACCGTTGCGATAAACCAACGGGCAAAATGGCTGTTAGCCGCATACTATTTAAAGAGCTGGGCAGCCTTAACCCTGCCGGCAAAAAAGAAGAAAGGCTTAAACAACTGGCCGATAGTATGGTGCAGCCCAAAAACGGCAGGCTTTACCGCACTTTTGTAAACCGCATTTGGGGAAGGTTGATGGGCAGGGGCTTAGTTGAACCCGTTGATATTATGGATAATGAACCCTGGAGCCAGGACCTTCTCGACTGGGTGGCATACGATTTTGAACACTCCGGCAGCAACATAAAAACCCTGCTGTACAATATACTTACCTCAAAAACATACCAGTTGCCATCGGTGGCAGAGAAGGATGCAGGTCTGCTCTCCTCCCCCAATTATGTATTTAAAGGCATGGTAAGGCGGCGGCTTACAGCGGAGGAATTTACAGATGCGGTAGGCCGGGCAATGCAGCCGGTTTACCCGGACAGCCTGGTGGAGTACAGCCAGTTTCCTGCTGATATTAAAACCACCATACCTTTTGCAAGGGCTTCGCTGGTTAAAAACGATGCTTTTCTTACCGCGCTGGGCCGCCCCAACCGCGAAACAGTTTCAACCAGCCGCAATACACAGGCCAACCTGTTACAGGCGCTTGAATTAACCAATGGCACCTTATTTAATAACGCACTTAACAAAGCTGCCGTAACTTTAAAAGCAAAATACCCCGCCCCGGCAACGCTGGTGCAGGAAATTTATAAACGGGCTTTTGGCCGCCTGCCGGTTAAAGCAGAAGCGGCCACTGCTGAGAAAGCGCTGGGGCCTAACCCATCTGTGGCCGATGTGCAGGATTTTTTATGGGCCATAACCCTTCAACCGGAGTTTCAATTGGTATACTAAGCACAAACGGGTATTTCTTAACCTGAAAAAATGAACACATGAAAGCGAATTGGAACAGGAGAGATTTTTTAAAAACCACCAGTGCCGCCTCACTGGCTGCCCTTACCGCTGGTGCGCCTGTGGCCAGCATGCTAAGCGGCTGCGGCAGAAAAGGCAAGCTGAACGATGGCACTGCCGATACGGTTATACTACTGTGGATGGCAGGCGGCATGGCCCATACCGAAACATTTGACCCTAAAAGATATACGGCTTACGAAAAAGGGATGGAATCCAACAGGGTACTAAGTACCTTTAAAGCACTGCCTACGGCTTTAGATGGCATCAATTTTTCCGAAGGGTTGCAATCCATCGGCAGCGTAATGGATAAAGGCAGCATTATACGCTCGTATGTTGCGGCAGACATGGGGCACATCCTCCACTCGCGCCACCAGTATCACTGGCACACCTGCTATCAGCCACCACAAACCGTGGCAGCACCGCATATTGGAGCCTGGATAGCCAAAGAAATGGGGCCTAAAAACCCGGTAATACCAGCCTTTATTGATATTGGCCAGCGCTTTACGGTTGGCGAGGCGGAGGAGTTAAAAGCTTTTCATACAGCGGGTTTTCTCGGTAACGAGTTTGGCCCTTTTATGATACCCGACCCCAGCCAGGGCCTTGAAAGCGTACGCCCGCCCGTTGGCATGGATGCCAAACGCTTTGAAAGGCGCAACCAGTTATACAATAACCTTATAAGCAACAGCCCGGCAGGCGAATTTGGCAGCGACTACCAGAAGGAATCGCTAAAACGCTCCATGGAGCAGGCTTATATGCTGTTAAAATCTCCGGAAGCCGCGGCTTTTGATTTG
>CAZRDD010000036.1:0-18070 GCA_964598675.1 uncultured Parafilimonas sp. | reverse complement strand
CGCCGCATATTTGAGCACTTAGGCTATGATGTAAAAGGGCTTGACAGGGTAATGTTTGCCAACCTTACCAAAAAGAATGTTGACAGGGGCAAATACCGTTTCTTAAGCGAGAAGGAAGTGCGCCTGCTTAAATTTATGAACCAGAGTTTTTTGCGCAAAGGCAAAGAAAAGCAGGAAGAATTTAACGAAGATTAAACCAGCGGCATTGCACCTGCCTTTTTTGCTGCATATTACAAACCAGTCAACACCTGTTGAATGAACATTATATTTGAGAACGAGCATTTTATTGCTATTAATAAACCTGCAGGCATGCTTAGCATACCGGACAGGAAGCAGAGCGAACCTTCTTTAAAAGACATTCTTAAAGAAAAATACGGCAATATTTACACAGTACACCGGCTTGATAAAGGCACCAGCGGTGTGATTGTTTTTGCCAAAGACGAGGAAACACACAAACAACTAAGCCAGTTGTTTGAAGGCAGGGATGTGGCCAAGTATTACTTAGGCCTGGTGCATGGTGTTGTTAGCCCTGCTACCGGCAGCGTGGAAGCACCCATTGCTGAACACCCGGCTAAAAATGGCAAAATGATTACCCACATAAAGGGCAAACCATCGCATACGGAATACGAAGTGCTGGAGACATTTAAATTATTCTCGTGGCTTAAGTTTCAAATACATACCGGGCGCACCCACCAAATACGAGTACACATGCAGCATATTGGGCACAGTATAGTGTGCGATGACCTTTATGGAGACCCAACGCCGGTACTGCTTTCGGCCATTAAGCGCAATTACAAACTGTCGAAAAGGGAAGATGAGGAACGGCCAATACTTTCGCGGCTGGCGCTGCACTCCTCCAACCTTATATTTGAGCTGAATGGGGAGACTTATAATTTTGAGGCAGAAATACCCAAAGACCTGAGGGCGCTTTTACAGCAGTTGAGAAAAAGAGGGTAGCTATCGTTGCAAAAGACGGGCTATAAATTGATTTTAATATTCAATAATCAACACTCAATAATCAATGCTCAAGTGAGAAAGCCCAGTGTATTCCCCTTGAATATTGAGTGTTGAACATTGATTATTGAATATTAAAATTGAAGAAATTTTGTCAACGTCAATCAGGCATGTCCAATTAATATTAAAGCCCCCTGTCAACCTCAATCACGCCTCTTTAAATAGCCAATGCTATTTTACGCCGCCTTTATACACCACACCACCCTTCATTACAAACAATACTTTGCCCATGGCGTGAATATCGGCTACAGGGTCGCCATCAACGGCAATAATATCAGCAAACTTGCCCGCTTCAATATTGCCTGTTTTATCACCAATACCAATCAGGTCGGCAGCATTTACGGTAGCGCTTTTAATGGCTTCCAGTGCAGGCATGCCAGCCTCTGTCATGTAAACAAATTCCAGCCAGTTTTTACCGTGCTTGTACACGCCTGCATCGGTACCAAAAGCTATTTTAACACCGGCTTTGTACGCTTTGGCAAAAGTATTTTGTATCAATGGCCCTACCGCCTGCGCTTTGCCCGCAATAATAGCAGGAAAAAAGCCCGGCTTTTTAGCAGAATCCGCCACAGATTTACCCGCTGTAATAGTAGGTACAAAATAAGTACCATATTGTTTAAACAACTGTATGGCTTCATCATCCATGTAAGTGCCATGCTCAATAGAAGCCACACCGGCACGTATGGCCCGCTTCATGCCCTCAGCGCCATGGGCATGTGCAGCCACTTTAAGGCCATAATCTTTTGCTGTAGCAACCACCGCTTTCAACTCCTCATCGTTTAACTGTGCACCTGTACCATCTTTCTCAAGGCTCAATACACCACCAGTAGCCAGCACTTTTATTACATCTGAGCCTTCTTTGTAGCGCATACGCACGGCCTTAATACAGTCATCAACCCCATTAATAACACCATCTGTGGGGCCGGGGTCGCCCATCAAATCCTCGCGAAGGCCATTGGTAGGGTCGCCATGGCCGCCCGTGCTGGAGAGTGCCTTACCCGCCGTAAATACCCGTGGGCCAGGTATCAACCCTTTATTAATGGCATTGCGTACAGAGATGTTTACGCCGCTGCCACCCAGGTCACGCACGGTGGTGAAACCGGCCAGCAACGTGCTGTCTGCATTGCCCATTGCCAAAAACGCATAATCAGCGGGATTAAGTTTAAATTGCTTCTCAAAACTGTTGGCGCTAATTTCATCTTCCAGGTGTACATGGCAATCAATAAGCCCGGGCATAACAGTTAGCTTCTTCAGGTCAATCACTTTATCGCCTGCCCCTGCGGCAGTGTATCCCTTTTCAACACTGGTAATTTTACCGCCCTCAATTATCACCGATACTTCAGTTAATACCTGCAGGTTTTTGGCATCCACCAGCTTACCGCAATACAAAATGGTTTTTTGGGCCTGCAGCGTATAACTGCATAAAATGGCAATGGCTAATAGCAATTTTCTCATGTGCATGTTAATTTGCTATGAAAATAAGAAACATTGGCGAAGTGGGGATTGATGAATAATAGTATTGGGCGGAAAAGGGATTTATTGAAATGCTTAAGCAAATAATCATTAAAATGCGCAAACCGGCACATATCCACACAAACAAAACCGCCTGCTAAACTACGCATAAAGCAAGCAGCAGTTTATACACACCCCGTTAGTAAATTTAAAGCAGGCCAGTTTTAAAGTGCAGGCAGTTTTTAGTAATTTACTCAAAAAAACAATTAATACCCCCCTGTTAATGCGTGTAAAAGAATCCGGCCTTTTCTTTTTATTACTTTTTTTTGTTGTACAAGCTACCTCGCAAAAAATTTGCTTACCCAAAAACCAACTGCCAAAAAACACTGTTGCTTTTAGAAAAATGATGCTTGATTATACCGGATATGCCATTAACAGCACCACAGCACCGGCCCCTGGCATTGCCCTGCAAACCAATAAGCCAACCCTGGCGTTTAGCGGCAACATACCTGCGGGGCAGGATAAAGGCGTTATCATAAACCTGCGTGCCGAAGGCGGGGCAGACAATAACATTGGCCGGCTGTTTTCAAAATCATCCGTAAACGGCTTTTTTAAAATATCGGCTGGCATTAATATTTTTAACGGGTACGGAAAAGCCACCTATAAAAATGTGGCGGGCGAAGGGTGTATACAGTTGAAAAAAGCCATAAAAATGATTGCGGCACACAAAGATGTATTGCTTTTACAATCGGATACAGCGGTTATTGCCAAAACTTTTTTTGCAGATTCGCTGCCCTTTACTTTTGATGAATTTGTGCAGTTGATTAAAGTAAAAGCCTCCTTTTACAAACTGGAAGGCCACCCCCGTAACGATAATATTTATACAGATGATTATTACCGCAGCCTTGCTATTGCCATGATGATTGGTTACGGCATGCCGCCCGAACTGCCCGCCACCCAAATGTTTAATGAGCTAAAGGATAAACTGGCCTACAACCCTTTAACCATTGCTGGCATTGATAAACTGGCAGGCGATTACCTGCGTTTAAAACCATTGCCTACAAAGCTTAAAAGTCAGCAGGATGCCTATGCAAACGATTTATTAAAAGAACTTTGGCAACGCCAGAGTATTACGTGGTTTAATATAACACCTTACGCAGGCAATGGCGGTTTAACGATGTACGATACGGTTAAAAAGAAGATATACGACACATCGGCCCTGCAATATGGCATGCAGGTATCGTTTAACAGTTTTACCAAATACAAAAATGGTGGTAAGTTTTTTTATTGGAATATTGGCGCTGGCATGGGCTGGACAAACAACATTGCGGAGCTTAATACCCTTGATTACCAATTACAAAGCACCCTTAACAGCACCGGGCCTGTTACCACCACTAAAACAGGTACTGCTTACAAAGGCCGTTTTGACCAAGGCTTTGGCGAAACCATATTTACCGAAATATTCCATGCCCCTTTTGCCGAAAACTTTATGCCTGGCTATTACATTAGCGTTAAGTACCAGCACAACGATGCCTGGATAAACAATAACAAGATTAATGTTGCCACTGGCCTGCTGTGGAACATAAACAGCAGCAGCGGCAAAAAAAACATACTGTCTATTATGCCCTGCGCGGGATGGCTTAACGTTTTGAAGGAGTACAAAACCAAAGCACATACAACCACCCAAAACCTTGGCGATTTGTTTTACTTTAATATAAAACTGGGCGTGCCATTGGGCGGTGCCAGGGAGTAAAACCTGCGGCGTAACACATTATAACACTTGTAACAGTATTGCAATTGCCCAACCAACAAAAGGCAAAACATCTGCAAACTGAATAACCTGGCAAAAGTACCCTGCCAGGTACAAACCAATTTATTACCAATAATATAAATACCCAATGGCACAAAGGTTTTGCGCCATTGGGTATTTAGCTAAAGGCTGTATGCCACCTATTATAACAGGCAGCATACAACCCAAGGTTATTATCAGTTCCTTTTTTCCACCGCAGGGGGTGCGGGGGCATTGTAAGGTTTTTGCTTAAGCAAGTTTTTAATTTCAGTAATGGCGCGCTCCAATTGCGGGTCAACACCTTTGGCCAGGCTGGCAAGGTCTTCGTCCACCACTACATCGGGGTCTACACCGTGGCCTTCTTTAAACCAGGTGCCATCAGGGTTGTACATACGGAACGAAGGTGCTGTTATGCTGCCGCCATCCACAAACGATGGGGTGCCGCTAATACCAATAAGGCCGCCCCAGGTGCGCTTGCCAATTAACGGACCTAACCCTTTTTTTCGGAAGAAGTCGGGGAAAGCATCGCCGCCACTGCCGCTCCAGCCGTTTACCAGCATTACTTTGGGGCCAAAATGTGCGTAAGGCGGCCAGGGCCAGGCCTTACCATCGCGTATGGCCCAAAAAGCCAGCGGGGTGCGGTTTAATATTTCAATAAAGCGGTCGGGTATCTGGCCACCGCTGTTAAAACGCTCATCAATCACCAGTGCTTTTTTATCCCACTGGCCGTTAAACTGGCGCACCAGTTCGTTCTGGCCATCCACACCGGTGCTGGGTACATAAATATAACCCACTTCGCCACCGGTGGCTTCTTCCACCCTTTTGCGGTTACCTTCCAGCCAGCCTAAATAACGCAGGCGGCTTTCATCGTCGGTGGTTTGCACCAGCACTTTTTTAGCGCCGGTAAAACTGGTAGAGGTGTTATAGGTAAGCTCAACGGTTTTACCTGCAAGGCCCTGAAAAGCAGCAAAAGGCTCCTGCTCTGTAGTAAGCGGTGTACCGTTAACTGCCAATATATAACTGCCTTCTTTTATATCAACACCGGGCGCATCCAGCGGCGAGCGTTCTTCTGCATCCCAGGCGGCGCCGCGTATAATTTTTTTAACCTTGTAAAAGCCACCATCAGCGGCCCAGTCAATACCAAGGTAACCAACATTTTTGCCTTTTTCACTCTCGCCATCACCGCCGCCTTTGTAGGTGTGGCTGGCGTTAAGCTCGCCCAGCATTTCGCCCAGAACATAGTTTACTTCATCGCGGCTGGTGGCACTTTCAAGCATAGTTAAGTAACGCTCTTTCACCTTGTTCCAGTCTACCCCGTGCATATTGGCATCGTAAAAATAATCGCGCTCAATACGCCATGCATCCATGTAAATCTGTTTCCACTCCTGCACAGGGTCAATAGTCATCTGCATATCTGCCGTATTAAGGGCTTTATCAATTTTCTGCCCTTCCTGTACGGCAATGACTGCCCAAGTTTGCCCTTTTACCACCAGCGCTTTTTGCCCGTCGGCAGATACTGTGTAACCATCAACACCATCCATAATAGTTTTCTCTTCCTGCTTCTCCACATCCCAGTATTTTAGCGCGGAGGAGCCGCTGCCGCCAGCACCGGTGTTATCGTATTTCTGGTAAATTATTTTGCCATCAGCCGCACTTATGCCAGCATAATTGCCCGCAGCAGGGGGTAAAAGCACCAGGCGGCTTTCCAGCCCGTCAAAATCAATATCTTCCTCAGCAGCCGCTTTTTTGGCGGTGGCAGTACTGTCTTTCTTTTTGTCTTTGGCTTTATCCTCTTTGCTAAGGGTGGTATCTGCCTTTATGGCCACCGTATCGTTTTTAGGAGCCAGCACAGAAGGGGTTGATTTTTTAAGTGTTATAACCCCTACCCTTTTGGTGTTGGCGTAAATAAAGGAGTTGTCAATATCGCTGTAATTTGGCGCAAAGTTTTGGCCGGTAGTTACGTACAGGTATTTAGCATCGGGGCTAAAGGCCACGCCGCTAAAGTCATAAAAGCCGCCGGTTACCTGGTGCAATTTTTTGCCCTTTACATCATATAGAAAAATTGCATTATGGTAGTTCTCCAGGTCGCGGCTGTAAGCAATCCACCTGCTGTTGGCGCTCCAGCTTACCACAAAACCTTCCAGGCCACCGTGGGTAAGGCGCATGCCGTTATCGGCTTCTTTGGTTTCACCTGTGGATATATCATACACTTTTATACGCATGGCCTTATCAATAAAGGCCAGCTTTTTGCTATCGGGGCTCCAGTAAAGGTTATAGCGAAAACCAGCACCGTAATTGGTAAGCTTTTTAGCAGGCGTACCTTTGGCTGGCTCGTACAGGTACAAGTCGTACTCGCCGGCAGCATCGCTCCAGTAGGCAATACTTTTACCATCGGGGCTCCAGGCCGGGTAGCGCTCTGCCGCGCCGGAGGTGCGGGTAATATCCTGCACATAGCCTTTTGCAGCGGGCAGGTTAAAAATATCGCCCCTTGCTTCTATCAGCACGCGGTTGCCATCGGGGCTGATAGCAGCATGTTGTATATAGCCGGAGGCGCTCTCCACCTTTGGTTTAAGTGCTGCTTTATCGGTTACCACCTCTACTTTAACCTCACCCAGTTTGCCCGTGGCAAGGTTGTACAGGTATAGTTTACCACCGTTTTCAAAAACAATATCCTGCGGCCCTGCGGAGGGAAAATGCACATCAAAATCCTTAAACTTTGTAAGCTGCTCCAGCGCTTTGGTGCTTACGTTATAACGCCACAGGTTCATGCGCATATCGGCCCCCCGGTCGGAGATAAAGTAGATGTAGTTGCCGCTCCACATGGGGAACTCCTCCCCTGCATCGTCCAGCCCGTTGATGTTTACATCCGTTTGTTTTTGAAAATCATAAATATGGATATCGGCTTTCCAGCCACCACGGTAGCGTTTCCAGTTACGGAATGCCTGGCTTTCAAACACTACGGCCATCTGGTTGCCATCGGGCGAATAGCTGCCAAACTCCGCGTAGGGAAAAGGCAGTTTCTCTGCCGCACCGCCACTGGCAGGTATGGTATAAAACTGGTTAAACCTGTCGCGGCCACTTTCGCGCCCGCTGGCAAACAATACAGCTTTGCCGTCGTTGGTCCAGTCTACCCCGCGGCCGGGGTAGCCATGCTCGGTTAACCGTAATGGCACACCACCGCCTGCTGGTATTACATACACATCTTTGTTACCATCGTAATTGCCGGTAAAGGCTATGCTTTTGCCATCGGGCGAAAACTTGGGGAAGCTTTCCACCCCCGCCGGAGAACTCAGTTTTTGGGCAACACCGCCAGTTTTGGCCACCACCCAAATATCATTAGCATAAGTAAACACAATTTGCGTGGCCGACACATCGGGGTAGCGCAGCAAACCGGCATCCACCTGGGCTGCCAGCGCACCGCCCGATAAAAGGCCCGCGGTTAGCAGGTAATATAATTTCCTCATGAAAAAATGTTTTTTGGAAAGATACTGCATGTTAGCAAAAACTATAAAAAACAGAATGTACAGGGGGAGCAGGGGGAGGATGGGAGGGAAGAAGTCCATAGTCCATGGTTCATAGTCCATAGGAAGAAAGCCCAACGGAAAAAAGCCCGGTGGCTGGTTGTAGTTAATATGTTTTATGTATTTGCTTGATGACCAGTATAGAAAATTTTATATATTGTGTAAATACACTTCAATCTTCTCATGGTTTTACCATGGACTATCGGCTATGGACCATGGACAAACTATCAATACCCATATTTCTCTTTCCAGCGGCTTTTTAAAAATTTACGCAGGTCGTCTTCGCGGGCATTGTGGCCCGGATTGTAAAAAGGGATGCCCGCAATAGCATCGGGCAGGTATTCCTGCGGGCTGAAGTTGCCCTCGTAGCTATGGCTGTACTGGTAACCTTTGCCGTAGTCAAGGTCTTTCATAAGCCTGGTGGGTGCATTGCGTATGTGCAGCGGCACGGGCAGGTCGCCAAACTGTTTAACGGCAGCCAGGGCATTGCCAATGGCCTCGTACGATGCGTTGCTTTTTGCACTGGCCGCTAAATAAACTGCACATTGCGATAGTATAATCCTGGCCTCGGGGTAGCCAATTTTGGCCACTGCCTCAAACGTGGCATTGGCCAACAGCAGCGCGTTGGGGTTGGCGTTGCCAATATCCTCACTGGCCAGTATAAGCATGCGGCGTGCAATAAATTTTACATCTTCCCCCCCTTCAATCATGCGTGCCAGCCAGTACACTGCCGCGTTGGGGTCGCTGCCTCGTATGCTTTTTATAAAGGCCGAAATAATATCGTAGTGCTGCTCGCCCTGTTTATCGTAAATGGCAATGCGTTTTTGGGCAACGTGCATCACAAGGTCATCGGTAATAACCCTTTCACTGGTTTCATCGCCCTGGGGCAGGGTAAAGCTGCCCGCCACCAGCTCCAGCAGGTTAAGCAGTTTACGGGCATCCCCGCCGGAAATATTAATGAGTGCAGCCGTTTCCTTTAGCTGAAGATGGTAGTTTTTCAGTACCTCATCTTTTTCAATAGCCTGTTGCAGCAGTTGCACAAGGCCCGCCTCATCCAGCGGTTTAAGCACGTACACCTGGCTGCGGCTCAGCAAGGCCGAGTTTACCTCGAAGGAAGGGTTTTCGGTAGTGGCACCAATAAGTGTAATGGTGCCTTTTTCCACTGCGCCTAAAAGGGCATCCTGCTGGCCTTTGTTAAAGCGGTGTATTTCATCAATAAACAGTATTGCCCGGCTTTGCAGTTTGGCGGTTTCAATCACTTCGCGCACATCTTTTACGCCGCTGCTGATAGCACTAAGCTGGTAAAACGGCACCTGCAGGGTATGCGCTATAATATTGGCAATGGTGGTTTTGCCTGTACCGGGCGGCCCCCAAAGTATCATACTGGGTATATTGCCCTGTTCAATGGCAGTACGCAAAATGCTGCCCTTGCCGGTAAGGTGCTGTTGCCCTACCAGGTCGTTCAACGTAATGGGCCGCATTCTTTCTGCCAGTGGTTGCCGGGGATTCATGGTGGAAAAGTACAGAAAAAACAGCACCTGATGTAAACAGCATGTTCAAAGGCTATTGCAGTTGCCTGGTGGCATTGCTGTGCTGATTTTGACCAATAGCTTTTAGCAGGGGCAGATGCAGAAAAATGTTGTAAAGGCTGGCAATGGCCATTAGCACATTTAAAAAATCAGGCACAACGCGCTCATAATCCAGCCAGGGCTGGGATTCATAATTCTCATCTTGCATATTGAAATAATGAACTTCGATAAAAAGATAAAAAAATAAGCATAAAAATGCTGTAATGAGTATTTGGGAAATAAAAGCAACCTTAAACAACAGTTTGCTTTTGTTGCTGAGGGCTTTGTTATTTTGATAATGTTTAATGACCTGAGCGCATTGCCATGCAGAAAAAAATACAACCGACAGAATAAGCGCTATTACAAATAAATTCAGCACTTCAGTTAACGATGGTAATGTTAAAAAAGAGACATACACACTAAAGCAAAACGAAATAACACACCACAAAAGTACATACACACTGCACCAGTAATATATTTTCCATTGTAAGGGCATCAAGTTGTTTTCAGCATAAATGTAGGGCATTTATGTATATTTAACTACCTGTTTTACAAGGCTAAATACATGGTTAACAGGGCGGCGGATGATGCCAGCCCTAACTTTTTTTTGGAAGTAATTTATTTGGTGCTATACCTTTGCACATGGCAACAAGAATTTCTCCCGCTTCAGAAGTTTCAGCACAATCAAGATTTTTCGGCCTGGGTCTTACATTCGACGATGTATTGTTAATGCCCGCTTACAGCGAGGTTTTGCCCAGGGAAGTTGATATCCGCTCCAGTCTTACCAAAAACATAACGCTAAATGTACCCATGCTGTCCGCAGCAATGGATACCGTTACAGAAGCCACGCTGGCAATAGCACTGGCGCGCGAAGGTGGATTGGGCATTTTGCACAAAAACATGAGTATTGAACGCCAGGCCGAGCAGGTACGGAAGGTAAAACGCAGCGAAAGCGGCCTTATTATTGACCCCATTACCCTGCACGAAGATGCCACCATAGGCGATGCCTTGCGCCTGATGAAGGAAAACAAAATTGGTGGTATACCCATTGTTGACAACAACAGCAAACTTACCGGTATATTAACCAACCGCGACCTGCGTTTTGAAACCGATAAGCGTGTGCTGGTAAAAGAGGTAATGACCAAGGAAAACCTGATTACCGCCCCCGAAGGCACCGATATGAAGCAGGCGGAGAACATACTGCGCCAGTATAAAATTGAAAAACTGCCTGTGGTAAGCAAAGATGGCCGGTTGATTGGGCTGATTACTTACCGCGATATTTTACAACTTATAAATAACCCCAACGGTATTAAGGATGGCTTTGGCCGCCTGCTGGTGGGTGCCGCCATTGGCAATACACCTGATGTGCTTGACAGGGTGGCCGCCCTGCACCATGTGGGGGTGGATGTGGTTTGCTTAGACAGCGCCCACGGCCACCAGGTTAAAATGCTGGAAGCCGTTAAAAAAGTAAAAGCCAATTTTAAGAACTGAGATGTAATAGCAGGCAATATTGCTACTTCGGGTGGCGCCAAAGCGCTGGTGGAAGCAGGCGCCGATGCTGTTAAAGTGGGTATAGGCCCCGGCTCAATTTGTACAACGCGCATAGTGGCGGGTACTGGGGTGCCGCAGCTTACGGCTATTATGGAGGCTGCATCGGTATTAAAACCGCTGGGTGTGCCTTTAATTGCCGATGGTGGTATACGCTACACCGGCGACATGGTAAAGGCCCTGGCAGCAGGTGCCAGCGTGGTAATGATGGGCAGTGTGTTTGCTGGTACCGAGGAAAGCCCCGGTGAAACCATTATATACGAAGGCCGCAAGTTTAAGGAGTATCGTGGTATGGGCAGCCTGGGTGCTATGCAGCAGGGCAGCAGCGACCGTTATTTTCAGGATGTGGAAGACGGTATTAAAAAGCTGGTGCCAGAAGGTATTGAAGGCCGCGTAGCCTACAAAGGCTCGCTGGGTGAGGTGGTTGCACAGTATGTAGGTGGTTTGCGCAGCGGTATGGGTTACTGCGGCGCTGCTAATATTGAGCAGTTGCAGCAGTCTACCTTTATACAAATTACCAATGCAGGTATGCGCGAAAGCCATGCGCATGATGTTGAAATAACCAAAGAAGCGCCAAACTATTCAAGAAAATAAATGGTTCATTGTATTGGTAAAAGGCTGACAGCAACAAACTGCCAGCCTTTTGTTTTTTACAGGTGCCATTGTTTAATATACCTGCCAGTTGCTTAGGTGCAGGCATGTATAACTCAAATACCCGTTATACCTAAACATGTTTATTGAAGACCTGTTTTGCTATTAACATTCATATAACTGTTTTACGTTAAACACTCCTGGTTAAACGGTATCTTATTATTACAAAGCAATTATTTAAAATTCAAAAACAGTTTGTATGAAAACTTCATTTTTACTTACCGCAACAACCATCATAAGTGCAATAACTATTAATACAGCTTCTGCACAGTATCATAACAATAGTAAATCAAACGCATATAACAATAACAGCTATAACAATACTTACAATAATAATGTAAGAAAAGATAACGGCCATTACAACGGTTATATAAAACGTGATGATAGCAATTATTATAACAACCGCAGGGAGGATGACCGCGACCGTAACATGTACTACCGCAACAACCGTGAAAGAAGGGAAGCTTACTATTACGATGAGCGCGATTACAACAACAGGGCTTATAATTATATAAACCACGAACATGGGGAAGAAGGCCGCGAACGTAATGAACACAGTGGCTACAGGCACTAAGCAACTATTGCATAAATATATTTTTTCAAGGTTTAAGGTTGGATGTTTAAAGGTATCCTCCTGCTTTCCAGCAGGGGGATTTTTTTGTTTGGATGATGCGTGTACACTATAAAGATGGTGCTTAATAACCGCTTATTTGTAACAGCTTCATTGCATACATAAATTAATCTGTTCAATATTTTTCATATCACAACCCCTGCTATTAACATTCATATAACTGTTTGGTTTTAAACGTTGTACCCGCTTTACAATCTTATTATTACAAAGCAATTATGCAATAAAAATTTAAAACCATTTTGTATGAAACGTTCAATTTTACTTACCGCAATTACTATCATAACCGTTATGGCTGCTAACACTGCTTCTGCACAATATCATAACGAAGGCAATAATGGCTACAGGCAGGATGACCGTGGTTATAATAACAGTTATAACAATGGCTATGGTGATTATCGTGATAACGATATGCGCCGCCATGAGCGCAGAGAGTTTCATGAAAGGCGCGATATTATGAGGGACAGGCGCAGGATTGAGGAACTGCAATACGCCATGCAGGCCGACCGCTACAATGGCAACTGGGAGGCTTACCGCTACCACGAATGCCAGTTACGCGATTTGTACAACGACATAGCCCGCGACCGGGACAGGATGTACAGGCATGACGATGATGACAGAAGAGATTACAGCCATTATTAATAGTGTGTTTTTTTAGGATTTGGGTTTGTTTTGCAACACTTCCCTCCGTGGTAACACGGGGGGATTTTTTTTAGTAAATGTTTAATATTTAAAAACGGCATGGCTTATGTAATAGCTGCATGTTTGCATCTTTAAAGCAATTGTTTTATATTTAGTTGCTCATCCTTTCAAATACAACCTTTAATGAAGTATATTTTACCCTTAGCTGCCTTGTTGCTGGCTGGTTTTATAGCCACGGCACAAAACACCGATACCGTTTTTCAAAAACAATGGCGCATAATAGATTCGCTGATATTAAAAAGCAGCCTGCCTAAAACAGCGCTGGCCAAAGTAAATGCCCTGTACGCAGAGGCAAAGCAAAAAAAACTGGATGCACAGGTTATAAAAGCATTGCTGTATAAGTTAAGCCTGCAGGGGCAGGTAACTGAACAGGATATAAACGCAACCATTTCTGCGTTCGAGGCCGAAACAACCGCCACCAACAACCCGTTGCAGCAAAGTATACTGTTTGTGCAAAAGGCCGCCAGCCTGCAAAACTATTACGATAACAACCGTTGGCAGTTAAGGCAGCGTAGTAACACCAGCAACTATAAAAAAGCCGATATTACCACCTGGTCTGCCGCTGATTTTTATACCGCAATAGCAGCATTATATGCCAAAGCGCTGCAACCCGCTTTGCTGTTGCAGCAAACAAACACAAGCCAGTACGCCGCTATTGTGGTAAAAGGCAATACCCCGCAACTGCGCCCCACCCTGTACGACCTGCTGGCCAACCGGGCGCTTGATTTTTATAAGGATGCAGACAGTTACAACAACGAAGGCCAACAGGATTTTGCCATTGCCGATACCGCCGCCCTGGCCCCGGTGGAAGTTTTTGTAAAACATACGTTTATTGCTGCCGATACTACTTCGGCTGTGTTAAATGTGGTATTACTGTACCAGCAATTATTGCAGTTTCATTTTGACCACAGCGATACGGCTGCCCTTATTGATGCAGACTTGGCCAGGCTGCAGTGGGCATACCAACATGCAGCGTGGCAAAATAAAAACGCTTTGTACAACACAGCCTTGCAGCATATTACCATGCAATACGGTAACCTGCCAGCGGCAGATGAAGCATGGTACCGGTTACTTGACATGGAAGCAGAAAAGGGCCGTGGCTACAAACCTTTTGATGATACTGCCAACCGATATGCATTTGTAGCGGTACGCCAAAAAATAAAAGAACACCTGGCTGCGCAACCTGCCGCCAGCGAAGGCAACAGCCACCTGCAGCAGTTGCTTAATGAAATAGAAAAAACAACATTGCATACGGAGGCTGAAAGCGTTAACCTGCCCGGCCAACCCTTCAGGCTGCTGGTGCAGTATAAAAATGTTGATACCCTTTACAGCCACATCATCAGCAAAAAGCTGGTGGAGGTGCTGCGCCAAAAAAATGAGGATGGGTTCTGGAAAAAAGTTTCCGCCCTGCCCTATCTGCGTGCCACAGTACAAGCCTTGCCAGTTACCGGCGATTACCAGCAGCACAATGTAGAAGTAAAAATAGATGCATTGCCTGCAGGCGAATACGTTTTGCTGGGCAGCAGTACCGCCAGTTTTAACGATACCTCTGGCTGGCTGCTTACCCAGCCTTTTACGGTATCGCACCTGTCGTACATTAAAAAAGGGGATGATTATTTTGTACTGGACCGCGAAACGGGCAAACCTTTAAAAGGAGTAACTGTAAACATAACCATAAAAGAAAACAGGTATAGCGATAATGTAAACACGGGCAATAAGCTGCCGCCCATTATTACCGGTAAGGATGGTTATTTTAATATGCCTGCCAGCTTTAAAAAAGGCAACTATGGGTATATGGGTATAACACTGATAGATGGCAATGATGTACTTGAAGAGAAAAAGGGGGTGTTTTACTACTCAAGCAACGAAAACAAAAGCACCAGTGGCTTAACCAATGCCGTTATTGAAAAACAGCAGGCCACCATTAAGTTGTTTACTGACAGGGCCATTTACCGCCCCGGCCAAAAACTATTTTTTAAAGGTATTGCCACCACCAGAGATGCGGCTACCCGAGAGCCAAAACTTTATATTACCGGTGATTCACTAAGGGTGTACCTGCGGGATGTGAATGAACAAAATATTGATTCCATCAACATAAAATTAAATGGGTATGGGTCTGCAGCAGGCAGTTTTGTTTTACCGCAGCAGGCGTTAACCGGCATCTTTAGACTTGCAGTAAAAGGCATCAGCGGGCAACAATATTTTAGGGTGGAGGAGTATAAACGCCCCAGTTATTATGTACAGTTGGATACCCTTAAGGCGGCTTACCGGTTAAACGATACCGTTACGGTTACCGGTTTTGCCCAGGCATTTGCCGGTAATTATATCAACGGTGCGCAGGTTAAATACGACGTGCGCAGGGTAAGCAGGCCCGTTTGGGGCTGGTACGGCAAAAGAGGTGGCGCATCGGGGCGCGAACAGCAAATTACCCAGGGCCAGGTGGTTACCGATGGCAGCGGCAAGTTCACCATTAAATTTCCGGCACTGCCGGATGCAACGATGGATACCTCCGCCCACCCCATATTTGATTTTGCGGTAACCGCCACTGTTACCGATGCAGGCGGCGAAACAAGGGAGGCCAGTACCACCGTATCTGCCGGGTATGTTTCTTTAACGCTTAAGCTGGATGTACCCGCCGTGGTTAATAACGCCGCTTTTAAAACCATACCATTGGCCGTGCAAAACCTTGCAGGTAAGCCCGTTGATGCTGCAGTACAATTGCATATCTATCCGCTTGTTTCCCCTGGCAGGGTGGTGCATGCCCGGTATTGGGACAGGCCCGATGTGTTTGCAATGGGCAGGCAGGAATTTATTCAACAGTTCCCCTACGATGAATATGAGGCCGAAAGCGATGTGCACACTTGGCAAAAAGCCACGGACCTTGTAACCGATACATTTAACGCCACAGCCCTGCGCGATGTGTTTACCTTAAAACACGCAACCCTGCCACCGGGTTGGTATGTGGTGGAGGCTACTACTACCGATAAAGATGGCCATACTGTAAAAGACATTGCTTATACTGAGGTGTACGATGCAGCCGCTGTCACCGTGCCAGCGCTGGATGGCCATTTTAATACCTCCACCAGTACCCCGCTGCACCCCGGTGATAAAGCCACCCTGTTAACCGGCAGCGCATTTAATGATGTATATGTTATTCAGCAGGTGGATAAGCCCTGGCTCAAAACAGCCCCTGCCACAGGTGTACAGCAATATACAGTGTACCCTTTGAACGGTAATGTAAAGCAAGAGGAAGTGCCGGTAACAGAGGAAGACCGCGGCGGTTTTGGCATTTATTACTCATTTGTAAAACACAACCGTTTTTATACAGGCGAGGCGCAGTACCAGGTGCCTTTTGATAATAAAGAGCTGCATTTGCAATATACCAGCTTCCGCAATAAAACGGAACCGGGCAGCAAGGAGCAATGGGTGGTTAAAATACAGGGTGCCGACACCGGCAGGGCAGAACTGCTCACGGCCATGTATGATGCCTCGCTCGACCAGTTTGTGCAGCAGGTATGGAATGCGCCGTATGTTTGGAGAGAATATAATGGTGCAAACAACTGGCAAAGCAGCGTTGGTTTTAAAAATGATGGCAGTGATGAGCATTCTCCCGATATAAATGATATCGGTTTTGATAAAAGTTATGATGCACTCTCGGTTTTGAGCACAGTTCTGCTTTCAAATGAGACGGAAGAAGAAAGTATTGGTTATGCGAGAAGGCCGTATAGAACTATGAATGAGAAGGTTGGCAAACGAGATTTAGTAACCTTGGGGGAACTATCTCAAAGCGAACTTAACCCCTTCAGGGGTAACGTGTTTAAGGCGGGTAATCAGGTAAACAACATAAACTTTATTTCTCCAGTTATAAGCAGACATTACGATAGCTTGATTCAAAACTCCGAATCGATGAACGATACCATCATTTTTCAAATGAAAAATGACGCCGCTCCCAAAAAAGAAGAGCAGGTATCCCCTCAACTTCGTACCAATTTTAACGAAACAGCTTTCTTTTTCCCGCAGGTGTATGCAGATACTGCGGGCAACTACAACATAGCGTTTACCATGCCGGAGTCGCTCACCAAATGGAAATGGCTTAGCCTGGCACATACCAAATCGCTTTCGTTTGGGGTGGGTGTACAAACTGTCATCACCCAAAAAACACTAATGGTACAGCCCGGTATGCCGCGCTTTTTGCGCGAAGGCGACAAGCTGGAGCTTACCGCCCGGATAAGCAACCTGGGCGATACTGCCTTAACCGGCCAGTCCGCGCTGGAATTAATAGATGCAGCCACTGGTAACCCGGTAGACGGGCTTTTTCAAAATGTTTTTCCCAACCAGTATTTTACTGCGGAGGCCGGGCAAACCACCGTGCTTAAGTTTCCGGTAGTAGTGCCGGTTAATTTTTATCACCCGCTTACCTACCGCATTGTTGCTAAAACAAACGGCTTTAGCGATGGGGAGCAAAACACCCTGCCCATCCTCACCAACCGCATACTGGTTACCGAAAGCCTGCCGCTGTATGTAAAAGGCGATACCACCAAACATTTTACGTTTAGCAAACTGCTTAACAATACCAGCGAATCGCTGCAAACACAATCGCTTACGGTGGAGTACACTGCCAACCCGGTGTGGACGGCCCTGCAAAGCCTGCCTTATTTAATGGAGTACCCTTACGAGTGTGCAGAGCAAACCTTCAACCGTTTTTATGCCAATGCGCTGGCGGCTTATATTGTTAACCAACACCCGCGCATAAAGGAGGTGTTTAAACAGTGGCAGACCGATTCAACAGCGTTGTTAAGCAATCTGGATAAAAACCAGGCACTTAAACAGGTGCTGCTGGCAGAAACACCCTGGGTGCTGGATGCACAAAACCAGGCACAGCAAAAAAAGAACATTGCCCTGCTGTTTAACATGGTGGGCATGGCTGACAAAGCTAAAAGTGCGTTGCAAAAACTACAGGAGATGCAACTGGATAATGGCAGTTTTGCCTGGTTTAAAGGCGAACGTGCAAACAGGTATATTACCCAGTACATTGTTACCGGCATAGGCAGGCTGCAGCAGCTGCAAGCTGTACCGGAAGCCCAGGTGGCTGCTTTAAAAAACATAGCATTAAAAGCCCTGGCGTTTGTTGATGATGAGGCTGCAAAGGATTATAACCAACTGGTAAAAAGCGGTGCGAGGCTTACGGGCAATAACC
>CAZRDD010000035.1:0-18372 GCA_964598675.1 uncultured Parafilimonas sp. | reverse complement strand
GTACATTGTACTTCGTACCAGGTTTGTTGCCCCTGTATTTTACCCACACGGGGTTGCATCTAACAGCACAGGGCAACGCTGTGTGAAAAAAACGGCAGGGATTACGCGATATCCTGTAAGGGTTGCATTAATACATTGGTTTTTATAGATGTACCCCCTTCGGGGCAATGCGTAGTGTACAATACGTTTGTTACGATGGGTGTTACCCATCGCTAATAGATGCAGCCCTTTCAGGGCAGGGCACAAGGTATTTTATCGTGTGGGTTTGCAGCAATGGGCCATCATCCCACACATGTATTCTACCCCAACGGGGTTGCATCTGACAGCACAGGGCATCGCCCTGTGATACAGGTGGTAAATATTACGCGTTACCCTGTAAGGGTTGCATTAATAATTGCAGGCGTACTCCGCATTAAATGTTGGTGTATTTATTTAGCGCATGGCTGCATGATAAATGAAAAACAATTATTACTTTTAACATATACTATGTTACTAAAAACACTTAAAATATTGTTACTGGTTAGTTACTGCCTTTTGGTGTACCGTAACGAGGACTATAGCTTTATTTTACTGCCAGGTATGTTGCTTGAACTTTTAAATGGCTGGTGGCAAAGTATTACAGGCCTGGCAGGCATCTTGTTGTTGCTGCTGCATGTGTGTAAGGTGCGCTGGTGTAAAAGCAGTATTGTGTTTTTTATTGGTGTGGTATTAATGGTGGGTTATTTGCAGCCTTATTTTTTGCACTATAGGGCTATTGTAAACTATGCACCTTCGGCGGTTACTTTTTCGGCATTTATTGTATTGCTGCTAATTACGTTGGTGTTACAAGTAAAACAAGTGCGTAGCGGCGCGGGGCCGCGTATTTTTAAACGGGCATTAAAACAGCCCGTTAGTGGCATAGCCGAAAATAAATTAGGAGCGTTTCCGCATATACATAGCCCGCAGGTTGTGTTAACAAGGTGCGAGAACAGTACAGGTATTGTGTTGGATGATAAATTAAAATACCATATTTCAGCACAGCAAAATTGGTACACCATTTTTAACAGTATTGCAGATGCAGAGGAATATATAAGCCAAAACAAAAACGATAATGTGGAGTTTTTTATTTACAATGAAGAAAATAAAATTATTCTTCACCAAACGCCGAATGGACGATGGCCTAAGTAATTTGTTTGTAAACGTTAGTGCTAATATGGGGTTGGTCAAGTTAGCCCTTATAGTAGGCCAAGCGTGGAACATTTTATTTTTATAACAGGATGAATTTCCCAAACAATGAATAATATTTACTATTACACCTGGTATCTTTTATGCCGTTTTTGTAAAAAAATAAACACACCCCAGGTTAATCCATCGTTTGCTGCGGTGTGCTTATTAAGCTTTTTAATGGCCATTAATTTGCTGCCCATTGTTAATTTTAGTGGCGGGCTTATTTATCGCCAGTCGGTAGGTATGGCAAATGTTAAAGATGGTTTGGTATTGATGCTGCTGGTGGCAATAAATTCCGTTTTTATTTTGCGTAACAAAAAGAGTATACGTATTGAGGCTTTTTTTGATGAACAACATGCGTTAAACAAAAGAAGTAATGTGATGGTTTTGTTGGCGTGGGCTTACATTATAGGCTCGGTAGTAATGGGTGGGTATGTGTCTTTACACATGGGTAAAGTGTAGTTATAAAAAGCGCTTTGCCTGCGTTTGTGCATACACCAACAACATGCCTTATGCACCGTGATAGCCCAAGAACCCTAAGCAAAGTACGAAGATAGAAATACGAATTACGAACCCCAAACAAAGTACGAAGATAGAAATACGAATTACGAACCCAGAACCCCAAACAAAGTACGAAGATAGAAATACGAATTACGAACCCAGAACCCTAAGCAAAGTACGAAGATAGAGATACGAATTACGAACCCAGAACAACAGAGCCCAGAACAACAGAACATAGAACGCGGAACCGAGAACACAAAACCCGTTACGAAGCGCGAACCAAACAACACTCAAACATTCAAACACTCAAACTTTTCAAACCCAGAACCCAGAACAACAGAACCCAAAACCCAGAACAACAAAACCCAGAACCCAGAACCTCCACCCGCACCTCAGCCGCCATAAAAACGGAACCCCTCAACCGAGCGTGGCAACAGCCGGTGCCATGAAAAACAACTGCTCGTCTCCCCCCCCTCAAAAAAAAGGCGTATATACACCATGCCCCAGCAGGCATTTGGTTACGGCCTCCCTTGCCGCGTATGGCCCTGGCGGCACCCTGTTGCCCGTTGCGTGGGGCCTGTGCGGCAAGGGGGCAAAAAGGTGCTGGTACCGCCATTAATGGTTGTGCGCAGGCTTGCGCGGTATGCAAACAAAGCCTATATTTGCTACACACCTTGCAGCGTTATGGCATTTAGTTTTTTGCGGTTGTTAACTGGCAGGGGTAAAAAAGAGCCGCCCGGCTTTTACGAGCACCCCTTGCCCAAGCTTATTTTTAACAGGCACAGCCTGCGTTACCTTGCGGCCAATAAGGCCGCCCAAAACCTGTATGGTTATACCGAAGAGGAGTTTAAAGTATTAACCCTGCGCGAAATACGCCCCGTGTGGGAGCTGCAAAAACTTGAGCGCCACCTTAACGAGCAGGCCCTGTACGGCAACAATACCGGCGTTTGGAAGCACCTTAAAAAAAATGGCGATATTATGCTTGTAAAAGTTAACGCCGAAGATGTAGAGTTTAATGGCGAACCACAGCGCCTGGTAACCATTGAGGAAATTACCCCCAAACGTATTTCGACACACCGGTAAGCACACAGTGTAATAGTTTGTAGTGTATAGTTTGTGGTTTGTAGTTTTTTACCCCCTTTTTAAGTGTAGTGTATGCTGTTTGTATACGGTTGATGTGTGTATAAAACACAATACGTGGTTTGTTGCTGGGGAATAAAACAACGGCTACTGTGGCGTCAGGTATTAAGCTGTGTGTTGGTAGTGTACAACAAACTGCAATAAAAAAATAACATGGAAAATATAGAAAGAATAATACGAAGTTTTTTGGAAGAATGTAATTATTCAACTCAACAATTTGGTTTAAACATTGAGTATAATGTTAAAAAAATAACTAGTATGTACCAACAGAAAGGCTTGTTTAAATCACTCTATATTTATTCAAATGTTTATAAAGTTGTGTCGCTTTCATCCGATTTTGATTTCTTTTTAGATGCCCCACAAACAAATACTAAGTATTACATTTTTGGCACAAACCACTCTGGATTTGATTATGGCATCAGTAAAAAAACTGGGAAAGTGGCTATATTAGAGGAAATAACGGGTATGTTTTTACTGGACGTTGCTGAAAGCGAAGTTGCGTTTATGCAAGCATTTACAAAAGTTATTGCGTTTGGAAATTTTTATAAAAGGAAGATTGATGTAGATGGCGATTTAACGAGGAAGATGAGAAGGGAGGCAATTGCGTTGGCTGGTGGAGAGCCATACGCCAAGTTGTATAGAAATATTATTATATCAGAGGACGATATGCCAACGGAGCCATTTACTTTGCCATAGTTTTTCCTGCTATCCACGCTAACTTAATACTAAGAATAGAAAGGCTTGTGCATACGAAAAAAAATAGTTGGTTGACTATTTCATACTTGTGTTTTTTGCAAAACTTGTGATGGTTTTACACTGCCTGGCACACTGGGGCAAGTGTTGGTAATAAAGGCCTGTCTATTAGCAGGTACACAAATTGGCGCTTGGCGTTATACGATGGTGTGGCAAAAATGCTTATTTATTCTTGCAGAAATACCTGATGGGCCGGTGGATGCCAATTACACTAATACAAACTATTGAAGATGATTAGCAATACCGAAAAAGAACGGATAAAAAGGAAATTTTCTGAAAACATTAACTCATCAAAATGCATCTTTTTGTTTGATGGTTTTGAATTCAGGAATGAAATTGTATCGGCGTTAGCACTTGAGAATATCACGCTAAATGTAAATGAAGTCTTTCTTATCTATTATCAATCAGTTTCGCAATATGCAATAATTACAAATAGCAGTTTTGTAATAGTTAAAAGAAGCGAAGCTGTTATTATTGAGTTTTCGAAAATTAAAAGCATTAAAGTAGACGCTACTCCTATGTTGGTTTTTAACAGTAAAGAGCGCATAGATAAAATACTAATCAATACAGTAGATGGAAGTTTAGTTTATTTGGAATTTTTACATGATGCAGACCTTGCATTATATAGTAGAATTCTTAGTAATATTTCTTTTGGTGATTAAATAAACTTTTTGTAATATTTTGGCAGGAATAGAGTGGGTGTTACTTATTTTGGCTGGGGCAGGTATGTTTTCGTATTTTTATATAATTTCACGGGGTCTTATTGTTAGGTATTTAATTAGCCCTGCATGTGCGTAACATATTTACAATCCATTAAACATTGCGCCATTAATTTTAAGCGCAGCAGTTATGATAAATTCTTTTTACTGCTGGCAGGTTGCTTTTTTTGTGTGCCCCACACAGCCATCAGCCAGCTTTTTTATAAGCGCACTGTTATTACACACATGCAAACATACGATACCGTTGTAACAGTTAATAGCCAGGCCAGGCACTTTGAACTTTTGCGGCCCGATGTCTTTGTTGACACCCTGCGTTTATATACAGCCGATGGTGAACTTTTACATTATCATATTGCTTCGGAAGAGGTGGAGAAGAAAATGAGGTACGATAGCCTGAATAATATTTTTAACGATACGGCAAACAGCTACTCCCGGCTGATTTTTAAAAAAAATACTGGCATTATACAGTTTAGTATTGCCACCATACCTTTAACAAATATAATTTACCTGCCCAAAAACGGCTTTATAATTGGCTTATCAAAAATAGTGGCAAGCCCTTATCAGGTGGTGGTGTATTCCACCGGCGGCAAATTACTGGCTAAACTGCCCGTAAAAAATTTACTTTATAATTTTAATAAAAAGGATTTGCAGTTGTTATACAATAACTTTCCAACTATAAAAACCTGGCTTGCCAATAGTGTAGTTATAAAAAATGCCAATGGCTATTACGTTACGCCAAATTGGTTTTTTGCAAAATACATTAACAGCAGCCCTGTAATAAACGATGTTGAAATTGTACAAAACCCTAACTTTCCTTTAATGGGTTATGGTACAGAGGGAGGGATATTTAAGGAGTATGACGGCTTTTATTCAACAGTTGCCCCGGTGGCCGATTTGGTGATGGCAGGTTCAGTACCGTATATGATTGTTTTACAAACAGAAGACCTGCAAAAATTAAATATTCCATTGCTGCCAAACTGTAACATTATAGAGGAGCTTAAATAAGGCCATTTAAAACCAAAGCTTTATATGGCGGGTTGGCTTTGTATGCGGGTGTTAAATAAATCAGGTATGTTAGTATTGAGTGGTGCTGATTTACAGGCCAACTTATATACCTTAAATAATACACCAGTTTATTGCTCGCTGGATTGCGTTTGTGATTAAAGTTGAAAACTGGCAGAGTATTGCTTTTAAACACTTTACAGTACCCAAAAAGCCATTTAGTTTGAAAAAGGCCAAATTCTTTTTAATACGCTTTAGTACTAATAAAAATTTAACGTGCGGCAACATAGTAAAACAGTAACTATACTTAACAAGTTTAACCGAATTGTTTTGGTTATAATAATTGCAACGCCTTTACTATACATAGTTTTGGCGGCTGGTTTTTCAAAATGGATTAATAGAGAAGATAATATAGCAGCTTGCAATATTGAGTTACAGCGGTCATTTTCTGGTATAGTTGATGATTTTTATTACGATGGACGTATTAATGTAAAAGCGTTTATCATTACTTTTACAAATGGCTATAAATACAAAGAGCCATATTTTTTAAAAAGCCTGCACGGCGAAATAGCCATTGGCGATTCGGTGTATAAAGAAAAGGGCGCTTTTATATTTAAAATATTTAAGAAGGAAAGTAAGCAGGTTTATGTACACAGAGATACGGTAGACTGTAATGCTTACTAAAAGTACCAGGGTCTGATTTTATACAACAATAGGAATGTGTGACAAAGCTTATATTTTACGCCCGCTTTTTTTCAGTTATCTTTAATGGCCTGAAATGAATGGCATTAGTGCTATGTAGAAACATAAAAACTTTGGTTGTGTTGTAGCTGGAGTGTGTGCTTTGTGTGCGTTGCTTTTTAACAGTTGCAGGCAGCAGCCTGCCAGGCCTTTTTTTGCCGAAATGCGCAAACACTACACTATTAAAATTGATTCAACCTCATATTTACTGAAGGATTTTTTTCTGGCTGATAAATCAACGCTTGTTCAAAACCAAGTGGCATGGAAGCTAAACTGTAATAAGCATGCTATGTTTTTTTTGCAGGGGTACCTTACCTATAAAGATAGCTGTGTGCAGTTATTGCAAACACAAACCAATACAAAAGGCACGTACAATGTGCAGCTGCAAAAGTTGTTTAGCTTTAATGCGCAGGTAAACGATGGCTGGAATGTGTTGCTTGAAGGTAACCAGGGCGGAAATATGCGTGGCGATTCAATTGTGTACAGGGGTAAATACCCCAAAAATGGAGAGCTATTATATGCGTATTCAATATTTGGTTTTGATATGTTAGCCAAAAGCCATCAAAAAATATTTTCATCACTTATAAGTTTTAGAATTGAGGTGAGCTTTGCTAAAGGCATCAGGAATATTGAAGTGTACGATTTCGGCCAAAAATACTTATTGTATGTCGCGTCTTTATACCCTTCTGTTCAAGTGATTGATACCGGGCGGGGGAGGCACATTTTATAACTTCGGGTAAATAAATAACACTAATTAATTGCACTAAAAGCCCGGTTGTAAGCGTTTTTATCCGGTTGTAGTAACGGTTGCGTATATGTTGTTGCGTTATAGTTATCCATAATCAATTCCCGGACTGTATTTTATCATAAATACCCAAAATGCGTAATAAAACAATTGTAATAATACAAGCCCTTTTTTGGGGGTTGGTGTGTACAAGTTTGCATAGTCAAAAAAGCGTACCTGTAAATACTGTTATAGTTAATTACAATGCAAGTGCCTGCAACCTAACGGAGCAGCACATAAGGCATTACATTAATGATACGGTGTATGTAGACATGTTTGAGAACGTTATTGGTACATTTATGGTTAACGATGGTAAAATTTTGATGATTAAAAGAAATATACCTTACATAATAGCCGATTTAGATAATGATACAAGTAAAAATACCTGGCACTACAGCTATTCAAATAAGGATGGTTATGATACAGTAAAATTGCCAAATGAAAATGAGCTTTATTATAAGTTGAGAGTAGAGCAGCAGATAAATATATTTAAACCCTATAAAACCGATACGTTAAACAATGGCAAAGTAGTATATGAGTACTATGTGCTGGGCAACTGCTACCCGGTTAGCGAAAAATGTATTGCCGCTAAAATTATTAACGGGCAGTGTGGAATTATGTATTTTGAAAGAAGGATAGGTGTTGCGGGTAATTCCGCTTCTAATCAGCGTTGTAAATACCTTATAACCCCTGAGAGTTATAACCGTTTGCTTGCTTATCTTCACCAATAGATGAGCGTTTTTTTTGCATAAATAAGGCACTTGAGTATGACTGGACGATAGCGGCAAACTGGGGAAACATATCATTTTAGCCGGTGGGTTTAAGCAGGGGTTAAGTCCGCTACCTGTATATCAAAACAGCCAGGTATTAATTACCGAAAGCCGCAGTGTACTGCACCCGGCATGTAGTAAAAACGGTATGCAAGGCTGGTTTTAGCTGGGCTAACCATGCCAGCATAAAACTCCGTTCATAAACCAAACACTATGATGATAGCCCGCGTATATTTTTGTGCCGCATGTTTGTTTGCCGCAGCAGCCAATGGCTTATCCGCGCAGGGTAAATACTGCAGCACGCCGTTTGATACTGCGGTGTACAATATTAAGCTGGCAAATTATGCATCAACAGTGCAGGCGCTGGGCAACAATTGCTGGAGGTACTGTTTTGAGCAAAACAACAGCCTTCCGCGCATTGAGCTTGTAAACAGGCACACCATGCAGGTTTTGCGGCTGTACTTTAATTATGGCGGCGCTAAAAATACTGTTGACGCGTTTGAAATATTAATGTTTGACAGCAGCTATAAAATACCATTGCAAGCCATTGTGGTTAACGATAGCGCAGGCTTTGTTACATCAAAAAAAATTACGCTGGGGCTTACAAAGGCCCGGGTGCAAAATGTATTAGGCCGCAATATTTGGCAAACCATTACAAAGGGCAATAAGGGGCAGCTGGTTTGTATGTATGTTAACAGCAATGCCGCATCGCCGGTTTTAAAAAGGTATAACCAGCCACAGTATTATATAAAGTGCATTTTTACCAACGGTGTATTAACTGGTTACAGCTTTGGTTTCTCGTATTGGTAGGGCGCGTAGCAACGGTTTACTGGCTGGGTAGTTTTTAAACTGTCCATACGCAGGGCCATTGCCCCGAAGTGGGTACATCTTATACCCTTTAATAAACCCATAAAGTTTCAAAAATATTACAGGTTTTTGCGCATCCACAGCCAGGCACCAATATAAATTTCTATAGCCTTTTAAGGTATTGTTACAGGTTTTTGTACCTTAGTTGTTATAACCCTTAGCTATAAAGGCTTTGCCCAATATTATGGTATGCCAATGGCTATGCTTAACAGTTAACTGCATGAAATGCAAAACCCTGATAGTAGTTTTTATGTTGTGCTGCACGGCCTGTGTGCAAACAACGAAGCAACCAGTAAATGCTTTTTTGGGTAGTTGGATGAACTGTGAAACAATGAGCGGCGGCAACATAATTACGGCGAATGTTTGCGGAAGGTTTACTTTTGTTGATAACAATACAGGTGTTTTTGCCATTGGTACCAGGCAAATGATATTTACTTACAACGCAAACAATACCAACCACACCATTAAATTTTCCGGCATATTTACCGGCGACTGGTTTGGCAAAAATCGTGTATTTATCTATGCATTTAACAATAGTGCTGGTGATACTACACTGGTACTTAGCGAAGCTGACAGTGTACAGTATATTTTAGAAAAGGAAACGGCGCATTAATATTTAGCATATTGTCACCCTGTGCTGTTAGATGCATTCCGTTTTTTACAAGCGGTAAGGGCCTGCGGCGGCACGTGCCAGTCAAAGACTGGCTTTAATAAAACATTCTAAGAGCGCTGCGCTAAAAGATAGTGGGCATTCTTAAATATAAAAGCAGGCATGCCAGGCAGGGTAACACTGCTTAGCATGCCTGTGTTGCGGTTGTACGTGCTGCAAAAGTTGTTTAAAGCTTCCAAAAACGGTTTTAGTTAGTAAATTCCTTTACTTCCTGCCAGGCAAAATTTGAGGTGCGTGTGGCTATAAACCAGCGGCCACCCTGCTTAATAAATTCATCATTATAATATACGCCCATAGTGGTTTTAATTTTTTTGCCGTTTTGTGTGCCAATTAGGGTAACAAGGCAATACGAAATGCCTTTGGCTGTGTTGCCCTGCAGGGTTACGGTTTGTTGTCCGTTAATGTGGTACACGGTTTCAAACAGGCTTAAATAATTGGCAAAAGCATCGCCAATTTGTTTTCGGCCGGTTAACTTCATTCCTGGCTGGCCATTAACAACCGATGCTACTGTAGCGTTTTCGGTAAACAGCAGCACCTGCTTGTCAATGTCTTTATGGTCGGCCAAAACGGAGAATGTGTCAACAAGGTTTTTTAGCGCCATACGGTCTTCAATGGCTTCAATACGTTTTTCAAGCGTGCTCATGTTTGTTTGTGCGTTGGTAAAAAAATAAACACTGGTAAATGCCAGCAGCAGTAATATCTTTTTCATAGTCTGTTTTTTGTAAAGCAAAATTATTTTACCTGTTTTATAACGGCCCTACCCCTGTTACGGTTTGTTATACCCTTATTACCGGTGTGGGGCCTGCCTGCTAGCTTATGCAGGGTATTTTGTAATTTTGGCTAAACAGGTTCCAATGATAAATGTGCAGCACATAGCAACTATTGCCCAATACAATGCCATTGCAGGGCATAAAACGTTGCACCCGCTGGTAAGTGTGGTTAATTTTTCGCAGCTTGTTAAGGCAGCAGGCAACGGCGGGCAAAAGCCTTTAGTACAGGCAATAAGCTTTGGGTTTTATGCCATATTTTTTAAAGAAAACAAGCATTGCGATATACGCTACGGCCGAAACAGGTACGATTACCAGGAGGGTACGCTTATTTTTATTGCCCCGCACCAGGTTGTAAGTATTGAGGAAGATGGCGAGGATTACCAGCCATCGGGTATGGCGCTGTTATTTAATGCCGATGTATTGCACGGCACCCCCCTGGCTGCGCAAATGCCCGGCTATACTTTTTTTTCGTACGATGTTTTTGAGGCCCTGCATGTTTCTGCCGACGAGCGGGATATTGTTTTTGAATGCCTTAATAAAATTACCTACGAGCTTAACCATTTGGTTGATAAATACAGCAAAAAGTTGATGGTGGCTAATATTGAACTGCTGTTAAATTACTGCGTGCGCTTTTACGACCGGCAGTTTATTACACGCGGCCATGCTGGTATGGGCGCTTCGGCAACATTTGAAAACTTGTTGAACGAATTTTTTACCACCAACAAACCGCTTACATTGGGCATACCTTCTGTAGCCTATTTTGCCAAGCAAATGCACTTATCGCCCAATTATTTTGGCGATGTAATACGTAAAGAAACAGGCAAAACCCCGCAGGAGCTGATACAGCTAAAACTGCTAAGCCTTAGTAAGGAAAAAATACTATCGGGCAGCCTAACCGTAAGCCAGGTTGCCAGCCAGCTGGGTTTTAAATACCCCCAGCATTTTACCCGTTTTTTTAAAAAGCACATAGGGCAATCGCCCCAGCAATACCGTTTGGTGTACAATTAATATAGCCTTTGCAAGGTTGGCAGGCAGTAAGCTGCTGGCTGTTATAAAATATGTTAACAGCGCTGCGCTATACGCTGCGGGTAGCGGGGTGGTAGCGGTTGGCAATTTCCTTAGCCGTATTCAGTTCCCGGGAGAATAAATTGGCATATATGTCCTCAAAATTCATGATAAACGTATTGTCGTTTTTTTTAATAGTGTCAAGCGTGCTTAAGCCCATTAATTTCATAAGCCCCGTAAAGCTATGAGCTCTTAATTCTTCAACTTCTTCTGTATTTTTATAAAGCTGATACATAACTGATATTAACTGTTCGTCAAATGTACTCTTATATGCATCACAAAGACCGACAACATATTGTAATTTGGACTCTACCTCAGTTTCAATATTTTCGATTTCAGACAACGCTACATTTCTGATTTCTAAATCTCTGCTATGAATACTCATAAGTAGCTGATATATAGCAATACTCTTAATGCTGTAACGATTGTCGTATATAAAGCGCTTATAAAGTGATTCTATAAATTGTAAATCTTTTGACCTTTGTGAATAGGCTAATTTGGATAGGTAAGAGTACAGTTTTTCCTCATCGTTTTTCAGAATATTCACCTCGTGCTCAATTGACTGTTCTGTTGTCATAATTTTTTAGTTGCTCTTTTTATTTTAAGCATGGTCTCCCCCCTGGCTCGCCCAAGGGTTGTGTGTAAATAAAACGAATATAGGCACTTTAAACTTTAGCAGGTAATAACCTCTACCCCACGCCCCGCCCTGAAGGGGCTGCATCTGTTAGCGATGGGCAACGCCCATCGGTACAATACCTATACGCTTGGTTATTGCCCCGATGGGGGTACATCTGTTAAAACCAAACGGTTATATGTAACCCTTACAGGGTAACGCGTAACAACACGCTTGTGTTTTTCACAGGGCGTTGCCCTGCGCTGTTAGATGTAACCCCGTTGGGGTAGAATGCATTTTAAAAATCCTGAGAGTGCTGCGCTAACGCTGAGGGTAGCGGGGGAGCGTTTACCTGCCAATAAATAACCCCGTATGTTCAATATCTTTCAATAGTTTATCCATTTGTAAAGGAGAGTTTATATACATATATAAATCGTACCCAAAGCGTAGTGCAACCTCTTTTGATTGCGCACAAAATAATTCGCACCACAAATATCCCCTTAAAACCAATTTAATTATAATGCCCAGATTTTGTAATGAAATAATGCCGTTACTGGTTGTATTATTATACGCCAAAATGGCTTCGCTTTGGTCGCTAAATGGGTAATCTTCAAGATCATATTTCTCTACTGATGTTATTAATATCGTTTGGCAATTATTATAGAGGAAGAACATCTGCGCTGCCGCAATATATTTTTGTTCGGTTTCAAAATATTTTTCCAATGTAAATAATTCTCCCTCATAAATAATGCCCGCATCAGTGTATGAAGTCCAGTCGTTTTTTATGTAACGCCCCTCTTTATCTCTAAAGTCGGGATTGTATTTTGTTACTGCTATGGCAGAAAACCTCCAGCTATCATTATTTGTATGCATTGTATCTGTAGTTACTATCTCCTCTTTTTTTACATGTGTTACGGGCCTTCGGCGGCACATGCCAGTCAAAGACTGGCTTTAATAAAACATTCTAAGAGCGCTGCGCTAAACGCTGAGGATGGACGTGCATGTTATAATAAACGGATTGTATTAATTGACTCATTAAATAATCCTAAATGACGGCGCTTAACATTTAAATAAATAACATAAAACATGTTTTGCCCCGGTTTAAATACAGCAAAACGCCTTTGTTTTTTAAGATAAATGTTTTTTAGTTCTGCCATTATTCCCTCTTTTTCACAAATAGAAATAAAGTCATTGCAGGAGACACTGATTTTTTTAGTACCCGACGAAATTTTGTCGTTTGGTACATAAAGTATTATTATCTTTTCATCGTTTCTATAATTGAGAATGTGCAAAAAAGCGCTTCCCGCTACGGTATAATTGTTTCGAATATTTTTTGGAATTTGAAGTGTAAAGTTCTTGTCTTCGATAATAGTACCATCAATTTTCATTGAAAGTTTGTTATCATTTGTATAATCAACAAAGCTATTTTTTTGCGCCTTAGCCTGATGGCTGATTGTACAAATAAATGCTGCAAAAAACACAGGAATGTTAAACCGTCTAATTAAATAATAGATACTCATTTGCTTATTGTTATTCATCTGGTTATTGTACTGCTTTTTTAAACTGTTCTGTTGTCATAATTTTTTAGTTGCTCTTTTTATTTTAAGTATCGCCCCCCTGGCTCGCCGAAGGGGGGGTAAATAAAATGAATGCAGGCTCTCTAAACTATTAAGCTTTAGCGGGTAGTAAACTTTACCCCGTACCCTGCCCTGAAAGGGCTGCATCTAACAGCGATGGGTAACACCCATCGGTGCAAAGCCCATACGTTCCGCCATTGCCCCGAAGGGGGTACATCTATACAAGCCTAAATGTTTAATGTAACCCTTACAGGGTAACGCGTAGCAATGCGCTTGCATTTTTCACAGGGCGTTGCCCTGTGCTAACAGATGTAACCCCGTTGGGGTAAAACACCAAACCCCCAACCCCTCAACAAACCATCCACCCGCGCGGTTAAATAGTGAATCAAAGAACAACAAAACACGAGAACATCAGAACAAAGAACACAAAACAACAGAACCCCAAATCCGCTACCCCCCAGCAACCAGCAACATGCAACCAGCAACCAGCAACCAGCAACCAGCAACCAGCAACCAGCAACCAGCAACCTGCAACCACCCCCTCGCCCCCGCCGCCATAATAACCGAACCCCTCAACCGAGCGTGGCAACAGCCGATGCCATGGAATACAAATGCCCGCGTCCCCCCCCAAAAAAAAGCTTTGCCCGCTACCGGCTGTAATGTGGTGCGGCAAGGGGGTGGGCGTTGCGGTTAGTGAATACCCCTGAACATGCGGTGCCAGCGTACGCCTTTGTACCAGCTGAACATGGTAAAGGAGGCCTTGCCTACTATGTGGGTTTCGGGCACGAAGCCCCAAAAGCGGCTGTCCTGGCTGTTGTTGCGGTTGTCGCCCATCATCCAGTAATAATTGTACGTAAAGCGGTACTGGGTGGTGGGTTGGCCGTCAATAAGGTACTGCCCGTTGGGGGTTTCGGTAAGGGTGTGCCCCTCGTACACGGTAATAAGCCTGCGGTACAGGCTAATGTTGGCGGGGGTTAGCGTTATGGTGGCGCCTTTTTTGGGTATGTACAGGGGGCCGTAATGGTCTTCGTTCCAGGGGTGGGCCGTATCGTAGGGAAAAATTTCAATCATGCTCATTACACTGTTTACTGGCAGCACCATGGGGGTAACGCTGGTAACATGGGGCAGCGTTTTAAGCAGCGCAGCATCGGCCAGGGTAAGGGGCATGTTGTAACCGCCCTGGCGGGCAAAATTATCCTGCAGGGCCTGCTGATACTCCTCCTTTTCTTCGCCATCGCCATCGTTGCGTATTTCAAGGTGGTGGGTAGCCTCAAGGTCGTCAAAATCAAGCGGGGTGCCATCGGTTTTAACGGTGTAGTTGTGCTGCACATAGGCGGGTATATTGGGTATGGCGCCGTTAACGTACACCTGGCCATTGCGCACCTCCAGCGTATCGCCTGCTATGGCTACGCAGCGCTTTATGTAGTTATCGGCCTTATCAAAAGGGTGCACCCAAATGTTGGCGCCGTATTGGTCCCACACCTGCTGGCGGCCCTGCTCGCGCACCAGCTGATAGTAAGGCCTGGCGCTGCCAAAACCGGGCAGGTTGATGATGGTATCGCCCTGGGGCAGGTTAAACACCACCACATCGTTACGCTGTATGCGGGTAAAGCCGGGCAGCCTGCGGTAGGGCAGTTGCAGGGCGGTACTGTACGATGGCGTGGTGGCCGAAAAGGGCATGGTATTATGCACAAACGGAAAACCGAGCGGCGTGGTGGGTATGCGCGGCCCGTAAGCCGTTTTGTTTACAAAAAGGTAATCGTTAACCAGCAGTGTTTTTTCCATACTTCCGCTGGGTATGGCATAGGCCTCAAACACAAAGGTGCGTATAAGGGTGGCGGCCACTACAGCAAAAGCGGCAGCATCTACCCACTCGCGCACAAGGGTTTTGCGGTAGTTTTTAACGGCGCTGTAGCCCTTAAAATGTTCGGTTTTGGCAAAGCCCAGCCAGGGGAAGTACACAAACGGCACAAACGTGGCCAGGGCATGGTGCAGCAGGCTAAAACGGCCAAACTGCATTACAAAATGTATGGTTATCCAAATGGTGATGCACTGCCCGGCAATGGGTATAAACTGCAGGTAAAACCACACCGGCTTTATATGGCTTTTTTGCACTATGCACCAGGTATTGTAAAAGGGCACCAGGGCCTTCCATGGGGCGATGCCGGCCTTTTTAAACATTCCGTACATACCCAGGTGCCAGCCTACGGTGGCGAGTATAAAAACAATCCAGCCCATAGCAGTAAATTTTACGGTAAACTACTGCTATTTGATGATGCGGATGGCAAAGGGATATACAAAATTTTGATAAAAACGAGCACAATTTGGACCACTGATTTATTTGATTTTTCTGATTGTACTGATTGCGGACGGAGATTTGGGTAGATTATGGTGATTGGGGGGATGTGAGTAATTTGAAAATGGACCACTGATTTATCTGATTTTTCAGATGATACTGATGTAAGGAGAAATTTGAAAATGAGGGGATTTGAAAATTTGAAATGCGTAACAGCCAATGAAATACAATGAAAGCCAATGCAGCAGGGCATAACATAGTCTTCGCAAAGCCACTCGCCTTTAGGAGAGGGGGGAGGGGGAGAGGTTGACCACTGATTTATTTGATTTTTATGATTATACTGATGAGCGCAATTTGATAGTGAGGGAATTTGAAAATTTGTAACAGCCAATGAAGTACAATGAAATACAATGCAGCAGGGCATAAAATAGTCTTCGCTTAGCCCCTCACCTTTAGGAGAGGGGTTGGGGGTGAGGTTGACCACTGCCTTATCTCATTTATCTGATTGCGCTGGTGAGCACAATTTGCAAATGAGGGAATTTGGAAATTTGAAAATGTGTAACAGCCAATGAAATACGATGAAAGCCAATGCAGCAGGCACGCTACAGTCTTCGCTTAGCCCCTCACCTTTAGGAGAGGGGTTGGGGAGAGGCACCATAGTCTTCGCAAAGCCCCTCGCCTTTAGGAGAGGGGTTGGGGGTGAGGTAAGTATTCTCCGCAAAGCCCCTCACCTTTAGGAGAGGGGGTAGGGGGAGAGGTTTCATTAATTGCTATACCTTTACAGCCACTTAAACACCTTATTTAACCACAGTATGAAAGTTTTAGTTGCCGCATTAGTGTTAGCATGTATAACCACCTGTTGTTTTGCGCAAGATTTAACGGACGAGAAAACCGTACCCACCTTAAAAAATATACTATTTAAAAATGTGGTGGCAAAAGATAAAAGCTACTCCATTGTTTTAAAGGATAATACCCCGCTTACCATAAAGTACAATGTGGTAGAAAGCGGCGAGTATAACGCCAACTATGCTTTTTTAAAAACGCCTGTTGAAAAGTTGCTTTTTGAAAATACCAAGGCGCTAAACCTTAAAATGCTGTTGAATAATTTGCCGTACTGGGCATCAACCCTTGGGTTTACGAATGAGCAGATTGCCGGAATAAAAAAGAAAATTATAAGTTCGGCCAGCGCACAGGGTGCAAAGAAAAACTTTTTTATTACTTTGGATATAAAGGGGTACGATGAAGCTACACTATCATTCGCCAATTATGAAGAAGTTGCCATTTGCAGGTTTTATTTTAGAAGGCTGCTGTAGTAGGGGGGGCTTCCGCCAGAAATATGTGCTATAGAACGTAAATTAACATGGTGCTTAACTTGGAGTATACAGAAGCGAAATAAATGGATAAGAATTTTTTAAAATTTAATATGTAAATATGGGAATGGATATAATAGAGTTACGCGATGGAACATCCGTTAAATATAATAGACTTACGCAGAGTGAGTATCTTGTAATGTTGAAAGAAGCAATAGGCTCGGCTGTATCCAAACCGTTTAACATTGAAGCACACTGTATTAGTGGCGGCAATGTGCTTGCAAAAAGCAATGGAGACTACTCACTGTTTTTTTCAATGAACGATTTGGACGGCGTTATATCTGATTTTGAAAATGGAAGTTCGAAGGGAAATGAGGCGTTAATGAACAAAAATAAGTATGGCGATAAATTTCCTGATGGTACGGGTGTTTTAATACAAGAATTACTGCGTTTACTAGATATTTATAATGAGGTGCCTGGAGTGGCGTTGTTGAGAGAAATTGACTTTAGGATTGATAATTTGGAAGAAAAAGAGATGTTTATGAAACAGTATTTTATAAATATTGTGGCTGTGGTAGGGGAAGTGCTGATAAAGAATAACAGAACAGCAACATGGCAGATGAAATTAGGAACAGATGGAGTTACATGGAATCCCTTTGTTAAGGTAAAAAACAAAGAATACGGTTTTTTTATTTATCTCTACGAAGATGTTTTTTTGAGCAGGGTCAAAAAGAAAAATATTCTTACTGAAATATATGAAACGATGTCTGGCATTATTAACTAGTTTAAAATCAGGTATCGTTTATTAATTGCACTGATGCTGTTCAGTAATAGAATTGGTCCGTTTTGCGCTACGGTTATTATGCTTAAGCTGCGTTGATGATGGGGTGCTTATTATTTAATTGGCAGCGAAGATATTTACTGTAAGCATCTGCTTTTAAAAACAACTATTGTATCATTATGTATAATACGGGTGTCTTGGTATTTTTAACATTAAATGGGCCATGCTGTTTATTACAGCCTTAAAAGTTTTGGGGCTGATGTTTTTTATGGAACCCTGCAATTATAACAGGCGGAAAAATAATAATATGGCGGAAATAACTACCTGGATTGATAAACCGATTGACGAAATAAACAAAACCACTCTATTTGCTGAAAATTTTGAAGGTTGTGTACTTGAAGAAAGCGCAGAACGTTTTTACCTGTCTAATCTGCAAATGGGGATTGAATTGGTGCTATCCGAAAAAAAAGTAGTAAGAACAGTTTTTATATACGGTACAGCAACCTCTTTTTTCAAAGGCGAAATACCGCTCAACCTCCAGTTTTCACTTTCGCGAAGTGAAATAATACAAAGGTTTGGCAAGCCTTTTAGAAGTGGAACAAGGCACAGAAGTTTGTACTTGGGTATAGTTCAGTCGTGGGATAAATACCAGCTTGCTAATTACGCAATCAGGTTTGAGTATAACGATGAAGAAAGCGGCATTACAAAGATTTCAATTGCATCATTAAGCCTGGAAAAATACCTGAACGCAGGTTTGCAGTAAAATTGTTTACCTTCATAAAGTGTGGTTGTAGTTTAAAAAGATGA
>CAZRDD010000034.1:0-18397 GCA_964598675.1 uncultured Parafilimonas sp. | reverse complement strand
TGTAACCATTACATTTTGAGAGTGGCACGATAAAAAGCCCAGTATTACAAAAGCCAGCAAAAACGGTTTCATGCAATGAAGATAAAAATAAAACGGGTGTTACGGCATTGAAATAAACCCGCTAAGCAAAAACTTTGCGCAGGCAAACACCATCTTTTAAAGTACCTTTTTATTTACAAATACAGTTTTAACGGTTAAGCCAGTTGCACTTCCATTTGTATATTGGCACGCTCGTATGGCGATGGGTTACCGGTAACTTTTTTAAAACCCAGTTTTACATAAAGGTTAATAGCCGCTTTTAGTTTGGTATTGCTTTCTAAGTAAACGCGTGTGGCACCCATTTGTTTGGCAAGGTTTAGGGCAGCGGTGCCTAAAATAAAACCAATGCCTTTACCCTGTGCGGCGGGTGCAACAGCCATTTTAGCCAGCTCGTAACAGGTATCGTCCATTTTTATAAGGGCACAGGTACCCACGGGCTCGTTATTGTACAAAGCAAAAATTATTTTGCCGCCATTGGCCAATATGTAGTCTTCTGGGTGGTCAAGGCTTTTGTAATCGGCAGGCTCCATTTTAAAGTTGGCCGAAATCCAGGCTTCATTCAAATCCCTGAACTGCTGTTTAAATTCCGGCTGGTAAGGTACCACCTGTACATCGCTGCTTTCCCTGCGTTTTTTTTGCTCAGCCACCCTGGCCAGCATACCTTTTTTATCAAGCAGGTACTCCCATTCGGCAATGGCTTTCCACATGTTATGGTCGGTTTGCGACAAAATATCTTCCACCACAGCATTAATATCATCGCATTGCAGGGATATACGCCCGGCAATTTCCATGGCTTTATCAGTAAGGTACACCAGGTTTTTACGGCCATCGGTTTTATCTTTCTTCTCCTTTAAAAAGCCCTGTTTTACCATTTCTGCCGCTACCTGGCTTATAGCCGGGTGGCTTTGCCCTGCTTCCTCTGCAATTTGGGTAATGCTTTTTTCCTCACCGTTGGCCAGCGAAAAAAATACGGGGAACCACCTGGGTTGCAGGTTGTTGCCATACAGTTTGTATATACCGGCAGCTTCATCGGTAAGGCGGTCGCTTAACCGGCGCAGGCGGCTGCCAATGGCCATTTTGCCAGCTTTTTCGTAGAAATCCATTGTGTAAATATTTAAGTAAGCACTTACGTAAAAGTATACATAAGTGTAATATCAAGCAAAAAAAACTTGAATTTGCCCCTTTTTAAAAAATAACAGCCATAAAACCTTGCGGGGCCTTACATTTGCACAATTTATCGAACCATGCCGAAAGACAATTCCATTCATTCAGTGCTCATTATTGGTTCTGGCCCCATTGTAATAGGGCAGGCCTGCGAATTTGATTATTCTGGCTCACAGGCAGCCCGCAGCCTTCGCGAAGAAGGTATAAACGTGGTGCTTATCAACAGCAACCCCGCCACCATTATGACCGACCCCATGATGGCGGATAAGGTTTACCTGTTGCCTTTAACAGCAGAAAGCATTGAAAAAATATTAGAAGAAAACCAGATAGATGCCGTGTTGCCCACTATGGGTGGCCAAACAGCACTTAACCTTTGTAAAGAGGTATATGAGCTGGGTATTTGGGAAAAGTATAATGTACGCCTTATTGGGGTGGATATTGCCGCCATTGATAAAGCTGAAGACCGCGAACAGTTCAGGCAGTTGATGGTGGATATTGGTATTGATGTTGCACCCAGCAGGGTAGCCAACAGCTTTTTAGAAGGCAAGGAGTTTGCGCAGGAAATTGGTTTTCCGCTGGTGATACGCCCATCGTTTACGCTGGGTGGTTCTGGTGGTGGTTTTGTACATGGCAAAGCCGACCTTGACGAAGCTTTACAGCGCGGCCTGCAGGCATCGCCTATACACGAGGTACTGGTTGAAAAGGCAGTACTTGGCTGGAAGGAGTATGAGCTGGAACTGCTGCGCGATAAAAATGATAATGTAGTAATTATTTGTACGGTGGAGAACCTTGACCCAATGGGTATACACACCGGCGATTCAATAACGGTGGCACCTGCCATGACGCTGAGCGATACCGGCTTTCAGGACATGCGCAACAAGGCCATTAAAATGATGCGCAGCCTGGGCAATTTTGCCGGTGGCTGTAATGTGCAGTTTGCACAAAACCCCGAAACAGAGCAACTGATAGCGGTGGAAATTAACCCACGTGTTAGCCGCTCATCGGCCCTGGCAAGTAAAGCCACTGGCTACCCTATTGCCAAAATTGCTGCCAAATTAGCCATTGGTTACAGCCTGGATGAATTGAAGAACCAGATTACCATGACCACTTCGGCTTACTTTGAGCCTGCGCTGGATTATGTTATCGTAAAGGTACCACGCTGGAATTTTGATAAATTTAAAGGTGCTAACGATACACTGGGTCTGCAAATGAAAAGCGTTGGCGAGGTAATGTCCATAGGCCGCAACTTTACCGAGGCGTTGCAGAAGGCTTGCCAAAGCCTTGAAAACGATGCACTTGGTTTAGGCTATTATGGCAAAAGCCTTATGAAGAGCGAGGACATTGTGGAATATATTAAAGTACCTAAATGGGACCGCATCTTCCGTATTAAAGATGCGCTTATGCAGGGCGTTACCGTTAAAACCATTGTACAGGCTACCGGCATTGACCGCTGGTTTATTTACCAGATACAGGAAATTTGTGTGATTGAAAAGAAGATAGCCCAGTACACTTTGGAAACACTGCCACTGGAATTACTGAAGGAAGCCAAGAAAAATGGCTTTGGCGATGAGCAGATAGCACAAATATTACACAACAATGTTACTGGCGAACAGGTGTACGAAAAACGCAAGGCCGCAGGCATAAGCAGGGTATACAAAATGGTTGATACCTGCAGCGCAGAGTTTGAGGCAAAAACACCTTATTTCTACAGCACATTTGAAGGATAACCGGTTTACAAAATACCTGCCCCGCCCCATTACAAATGGTGGGGCAGGTAACACTGCCGGTTGTTTACCGTACCGCAAAACGCCTTTGATAGCCAATTGATACCTTTGGCACAGTATAGCCTTAACAGGCTTTTTTTGTGTATAGTACCGGCCTGCCGGGTAATATGTACCTAACATAGTGATTAAAAAGGCATTAACTTCTTCGTTTTTACAGCAATCATAACTTTACGTTTGTGTTCTTGTAAAGTTTCTGTGTTTCCGCCTTGCCACATATCCCCTAACTTTGCCGAAATTTTTTTTATGTCGCAGTTCCGCAATTTCAGGATGGTGGGCTATGTAGTGTATGGCAGGGGCAGTTTTAACCAGTTAGACGAAATACTGGCCCCCAGGCGCCAGGGCGGCGCACCAATGATTTTTTTGGTAGATCATTTTTTTGATAATAAACCGTTGCTTAACCGCATCCCTCTTCGCGGTAACGATAAAATTATATCAGCTGATGTAACGTATGAGCCAAAAACCAGCCAGGTAGATGCGCTTGCCAAACAATTAAAACAAGAATTTGGTACAGTAAGCGGCATTATTGGCATTGGCGGCGGCAGCGTAATGGACCTTGCCAAAGCGGTAGCCCTGATGATGACCAACCCCGGCTCCTCAGCCGATTACCAGGGGTGGGACCTTGTTAAAAACCCCGGTGTTTACAAGGTGGGTATACCTACCATAAGTGGTACAGGTGCGGAAGTAAGCCGTACTACAGTATTGACCGGCCCCGAACGCAAACTGGGTATGAACAGCGACCATACCCCTTTTGACCAGATTGTTCTGGACCCCGAACTTACCGCCAACGGGCCTGTAAACCAGCGTTTTTATACGGGTATGGATTGCTATATACATTGCATTGAAAGCCTTGAAGGCACCTACCTTAATGAATTTAGTAAAAGCTATGGCGAAAAAGCCCTGCAGCTTTGCCGCCAGGTATTTGTAGAAAAAGATAGTTGGGATGCTGAGTGCGATGATAAGCTGATGATGGCATCGTATGCCGGCGGTATGAGCATTGCTTACTCGCAGGTAGGTGTGGCGCATGCAGTCAGCTACGGCCTGGCCTACGTACTGGGTACTAAACATGGTATAGGCAACTGTATAGTAATGAACCATCTGGAGGAGTATTACCCTGCGGGTGTGGCTGAGTTTAAACACATGGTTGAAAAACACCGTATTGATATACCACAGGGCATTTGTAAAAACCTTACCGAGGAGCAGTTTACCACAATGATGAATGTATCGCTGGGCCTGAAGCCGTTATGGGAAAACGCCCTTGGAAAAGACTGGGAAAAAATAATGACGCGGGAAAAACTCAGGGAGCTGTACGGCAGGTTGTAGTATAGGTTTTACTGCTGAGTATATACAAAATGAATATTTTAAAGGTTAACCGTAAGCAAACCAGGCTGGCAGTTAACCTTTTTTCGTTTATGGGCTTTGCCAAAACAGCAGACCGTTGTACCCCCAGGCAATATTATTGATGGGGATTGTATTTTGTTCATTTTTCTTGCGTGTAAGGCTTTCAGCATTTCTAAGTAAATTCGCCTGTGCATACGATTGCATATATTTCTTAACCACATTACTCATCACATGAAAATCAAATTTGCATTACTGCTAATTGCCTCGCTGTGTTTAACGGTTGGTGCCAATGCACAAAAAGCAATTTCAAAAACCATACTATCGCCCAATGGCAATATCAGTATTACTGTACAGGCTGGCAACAAACTGGTTTGGTCGGTAAGTCATAAAGGGCAGCCTGTAATAACGCCTTCGGCCTTGGCACTGCAGTTGCAGGGCGGTGTGGTATTGGGTGATAATGCTAAAATTGTATCGGCAAAAACAGCTTTGGTAAATTACCGGTTTGCCGCAATGAATTATAAAAAAGACTCGGTAACGGATAATTATAACCAGCTGGTAATTACCTGCAAAGGCGATTATGGTATCATCTTCCGTGCTTATAACGATGGTGCAGCTTACCGTTTTTTTACAACAGCCAAAAACAAGCTGGTTATAGTAAATGAAGAAGCTAACTTTAATTTTGCCGACGATTACCTTGCTTATATTCCCTATGTTAACGATCCCCACGAAAGCGATAAATACCAAACATCTTTTGAGAATCTTTACCAGCACATAAAGCTGTCGCAGTTTGTAAAAGATACTGTTGCTTTTGCACCGGTAATGGTGGAGCTGCCCGATGGTAAAAAAGCCGTTATAACTGAGGCCGACCTTGAGGATTACCCCGGTATGTTTTTGCAGGGTGGTGCAAACAACAACCTGCATGGTAATTTTGCACCTTATGTGCTGGAAGAAAAAGCCAATAAAAGGCACCTGGTGCAATCGCTGGTGGCAAAGCGGGCAGACTATATTGCATCGGTTGAAGGCACACGCAGCTTCCCCTGGCGTGTAATAGTGGTGAGCGAAACAGATAAAGAGCTTTTAAACAGCGATATGGTGTACAAGCTGGCTTCCCCATCGCGGGTGGCCGATGCTGCCTGGGTACAACCCGGTAAAGTTGCCTGGGACTGGTGGAACGACTGGAACATTTCTCATGTTAACTTTCGTGCAGGGGTAAATACGGCAACATACAAATATTACATTGACTTTGCTGCCGCTAACCATATTGAAAACATATTGCTGGATGAAAGCTGGAGTGCCCCCGGCGACCTGCTTAAAGTTGTACCCGAAATAAATCTGCAGGAAATTGTGGATTATGGCAAAACCAAAAACATTGGTGTATGGCTTTGGGGAGGCAGCAGGCCTATGGCCGCCCAAATGGATGAAGTGCTTGAAGTATATGGCAAAATGGGTATAAAAGGGTTTAAAATCGATTTTATGGACCGGGACGACCAGGGCATGGTACAGTTTTACTACACACTGGCCCAAAAGGCTGCCGCACACCATATAATGATTGATTACCATGGCGCCTATAAGCCAACGGGTTTACAACGCACTTACCCTAATGTAATAAATTTTGAAGGTGTGCGTGGCCTGGAAAATACCAAATGGTCTGCTGCTGATATGCCTCCTTACGACGTTACCATACCTTTTATACGTATGCTGGCAGGCCCGATGGATTATACCCCCGGCGCCATGAAGAATGCAAACAAAGCAAACTTTCGTCCGGTATATGCTTCCCCAATGAGCCAGGGTACCCGCTGCCACCAGTTAGCCATGTATGTGGTATACGAAGCGCCGTTTGAAATGCTGGCCGATAACCCTACCAATTACCTGAAGGAGCCAGAAAGTACTAGTTTTATAGCTTCCATACCAACCATATTTGACGAAACCGTTGCCCTTGACAGTAAAGTGGGAGAATACGCAGCCATAGCTAGGCGCAAGGGCGATGCCTGGTATGCAGGGGCCATGAGTAACTGGGAAGCCAGAAATATAACCATTGACCTTTCCTTTTTGGGTACGGGTGAATATGAAGCAGAAATATTTAAAGATGGCCTGAATGCAGACAGGGAGGGCACTGATTATGTTAGGGAAGTGGTTAAAGTTTCAGCGGGTGATAAGCTTAATGTACAGCTTTCTACGGGCGGCGGATGGGTTGCAAAAATTTACAAAGTAAAATAATTGTATACTGTTATGCTGTATCTGATACTTTGAAGCAACAGCCCCTCACAAAAGGTGGCGGGGCTATTGTTTTAAAGCCAGCCAACGGGTACAACCCGGTTAGCCATCACCCAAATATACTTTTAACTTACAGTCTGTGCTGCTTTTAGCTTTGCAAAAGCAGCACAGACTGTTTTATATTGTTTAGGTAATAAGTACGCCTGCTAAAACAAACTGTTTTGCTGGCCATTGGTGCGCACGGCCATTTTTAAATGTTCGTATGCTTTTGGGGTGGCTTCCCTGCCGCGCGGGGTGCGCTGCAAAAAGCCTTCCTGAATTAGAAAGGGTTCGTACACCTCTTCAATAGTACCGGGCTCTTCGCCCACAGCGGTTGCAATAGTGGTTATGCCTACCGGGCCGCCTTTAAACTTGCCGATGATTGCCTGCAGAATACGGTTGTCCATTTCATCAAGCCCATGTTCATCTACGTTCAGTGCACGCAGGGCGTGTTGGGTAATGCCTATATCAATAATGCCATCATTAAGTACTTGGGCAAAATCGCGCACGCGGCGCAACAGGCCGTTGGCAATACGCGGCGTACCCCGGCTGCGCCTGGCAATTTCGCCAGCAGCATCGCTTGAAATAGAGGTGTTTAATATTGCCGCACTGCGTTCAATAATCTTTTTTAATACTTCCGCCGTATAATATTCTAACCGCGATTTTATGCCAAACCTCGATAAAAGCGGAGCAGTAAGCAGGCCGCTGCGGGTAGTGGCGCCAACCAGGGTAAAGGGGTTAAGCGTAAGCTGAATGCTGCGGGCATTGGGGCCGCTGTCAATCATAATATCAATACGGTAATCTTCCATCGCCGCATACAGGTACTCCTCCACCACATTGCTAAGGCGGTGTATTTCATCAATAAAAAGCACATCGTTGGGCTGCAGGTTGGTAAGCAACCCGGCAAGGTCGCCCGGTTTTTCAATCACCGGGCCAGAGGTTTCTTTAATATTCACCCCAAGCTCGTTGGCAACTATACGGCTCAAGGTAGTTTTACCCAAGCCCGGCGGGCCATGAAAAAGTACATGGTCTAATGCCTCGCCCCTTATTTTAGCAGCTTTTATAAAAATAACCAGGTTATCAATCAACTGCTGCTGTCCTGCAAATTCAATTATTTCCTTTGGCCTTATGCTGTTCTCAAATTCCTTTTCTGCGGCACTTGCGGGGTTTTGTTCAGTATGTAAGTTGGTATTTGCCATTCTTTGTATCAAATTTGTAAATCTACACAAAAGTAACGGAGCAAATTTTATGCATATACATTTCATTCAGCATGTAGCGTTCGAATATCCAGGTTCTATGGTTAACTGGGCGGCAGATAACAACCACACCGCCAGCTACACCAAAATTTTTGAAGAGGTAAAATTTCCGGCGCTTACCTCATTTGATATGCTTATTGTGCTGGGTGGCCCCATGGGCGTGTACGAGGAAGATACCCTGCCCTGGCTGAAAGAAGAGAAGGCTTTTATAAAACAGGCCATTGAAGCGGGTAAAAAAGTGCTGGGCATTTGCCTGGGGGCACAGATAATAGCCAGTGCCCTTGGAGCCAGGGTATACCCACACACCGTTAAGGAAATTGGCTGGTGGCCGGTGCAAAAAGTTAGCAACCACCCGGTAACCCAATACCTGCCCGCGGAGTTTACCACGTTTCACTGGCATGGCGATACATTTAACCTGCCAGCAGGGGCCACGCACCTGTTTAAAAGTGAGGCCTGCCAGCAGCAGGGCTTTGCTTTTGGTAACAATGTGGTGGGCTTGCAGTTTCACATGGAGGTGAAAGAAGACCTGTTGTTTGGTATGACGGAGCATGAGCGCAGCGAACTTACCGGCATGGGTTATGTGCAAAGCGAGGAAACTATTAAGCAGTTTTTGCCACTGCATGTTGCCGCGCAGGCGGGGTACATAAATGTGTTGCTGGATAATTTTATAAAAAGCTAAAATTTATTTGTACATACAAATATAATCACATTATCTTTGCTTTGTAAAACAGCGGCAGCAATATTTCATTAAACAAGTGCATGAAGACATCGGAGAGCAGGTATCGCAAGTGTATGTATTTTTCGTCAAACGCACTGGCGCGTAAGGTGGAGAAATTGGCCAGCGAAAGCTGGGCCAGGGTTGACCTTTCGCCCAGCCACGGTTACCTGCTGATGATTGCTATTGAGGAACCAGGTGTACAACCTGGCTGCCTGGCAGGTGAATTACAGCTGAAGCCCAGCACAATAACCCGTTTAATTGAAAAGTTAGAAGAAAAGAAATTAGTAGTTCGGGTTACAGAAGGTAAAGCCACCAATGTTTATGCCACCCCAAAGGGGCGCGAATTACTGCCGGTGTTAAAAGAATGTGTGCATGATTTTTACGAAGGCTATAAAAATATTCTCGGTTCAGAGGAAAGTGTTAAGCTGGTATCGGAGATGAACAGGCTATCGGATGCCTTAGCAGAGTGACCTATTTTTTTGAGGTATAATTTGTATATACAAATATTAATTTTAAAACAAACCCCATCCACGGTTAAACACAAAACAAAATGGCCGGTACGGATGTTATAAAACAACACTTATGAAGTACGTTATTACAGGTGGCGCGGGCCACATTTCAAAACCGCTAACATTACAATTATTACATGCTGGCCACCAGGTTACTGTTATAGGCCGCAGTGAAGCTAATTTGGCCGAAGTGGTAGCGGCTGGTGCTAAGGCTGCTGTTGGTTCAGTGGAAGATGTTGCTTTTTTAACCAGTGCATTTACAGGGGCTGATGCCGTATATACTATGGTGCCACCAAAATTTGATGCTGCCGACTGGAAGGGCTATATTGAACAGATTGGCAAAAATTATGCTGCTGCCATTAAGGCCGCAGGCGTAAAACATGTGGTTAACCTTAGCAGCATTGGCGCTCATTTGTATGATGGCTGCGGCCCGGTTAGCGGCCTGCACCGTGCAGAACTGGCCCTTAATACCCTGTCCGATGTGCATATTAAACACCTTCGCCCGGCTTATTTTTATCAAAACCTGCTGGCCAACATTGGCCTGGTAAAAAACGCAGGCATTATAGGTGGCAATTTTGGCACGCCTGCCGGTGGTTTTGTAATTGTTGACCCAACAGATATTGCTGCCGTTGCAGCGGAAGAATTGCTGGGCCTTTCGTTTACCGGCCACAGTGTTAGGTATATTGCCAGTGATGAAGTTACCACCGATGCTATTGCCAAAACCATTGGAGAAGCCATAGGTAAACCGGAATTGCCGTGGGTTGAATTTACAGACGAGCAATCGTTAAATGGTATGCTTGGCGCTGGCCTGCCTGAAGAAGTTGCTAAAAACTATACTGAAATGGGAGCGGCATTGCGCACAGGTATTATGAGCGAAGATTATTGGAAACACCGCCCTGCAACTTTAGGTAAAGTTAAACTTGCTGACTTTGCTGCAGTGTTTGCACACGTATACAATGCATAAATAAGTAAACTAATATAAAGCACCCTGCGGTGTGATAGCGTTATGAAAGCGATAGTATTGAGAGAAAAAGGCGCCATAGCCAATTTGCTGACAGAAGAGATAGAAAAACCCGCCATTAAACCGGATGAGGTATTGGTAAAAGTGTATGCGGCAGGCGTTAACCCCGTAGACTGGAAAGCAGCAATACATGGCTATTTTGAGATGCCTTTTGTTTGTGGTAGTGATATTGCCGGGGTTATTGAGGAAGCAGGCAGTGAGGTGAAGGCGTTTAAGCCCGGTGATGAAATCATTGGGTCGCTGGAGTGGAAAAAGCAGGGTGCTTTTACTGAGTTTGTTGCCACCAGGGTGGATTATATTACCCATAAACCCAAAAACCTTTCATGGGTTGAAGCCGCCGCAGTACCGCTTGCAGCGTTAACAGCATGGCAGGCGCTTTTTACCCATGGGCAGGTACAGGCAGGGCAAAAAGTAGTAGTACAGGCTGCTGCCGGTGGGGTTGGCTTATTTGCCGTGCAGTTTGCCAAATGGATAGGGGCAACAGTAATTGGTACGGCCTCTGCTAAAAATGGAGTATTTTTAAAGTCGTTTGGGGTGGATGAAGTAATAGACTATAACAGTGCTAAACTATCGGAAAAGGTTATAGGAGCAGATATGGTGCTTGACAGTGTGGCTACCCCCGAAGTGCAGGAAGACTGCTTTAAAATACTTAAAACAGGTGGGTATTATGTGTCAATTACCGCCGGGCCAAGAGAAGAACTTTTAAAGGGCTTTGACATTAATGCCACACGGTTTTTATTCACATCAAACCCGGAACAGCTTAAACAAATAGCAGGCCTTATTGAAGCTGGCATAGTTAAGGTGCATATTGATAAAACCTTCCCTTTACTACAGGCGAAGGAGGCACTTGAGTATGTGCACGCTGGCCGTACCAGGGGCAAGGTGGTACTTACCGTTGCTTAAGGCTGGGGAAGAAGTTTAAATTATATATATCGTTTGATATGCTACATATAAAACCTAAAACACAAAAAATAGCTGTATGAAAGTAGGAATTATCGGCTCTGGGCAGGTTGGCCAGGTGCTTGCCAATGCCTTTAAAAGCGAGGGCCACGATGTAATACTTGGCACCCGCAATATTGCCAAACCTGAGGCTGTAAAGTTTAATGCAGAAACCGGCATTGCGATAGGCACATTTGCTGATGCTGCCATTTTTGCTGATGTGGTTGTACTGGCTACCAAAGGCGATGCTGCGGCAGAAGCAATTACACTGGCGGGTATTGATAACCTTTCAGGAAAAACCGTAATTGATGCCACCAACCCCATTGCTGCCGTGCCGCCAACCAATGGCGTGCTGCACTATTTTACCACACTTGAGGACTCGCTGATGGAGCAGTTGCAGCGGCTTGCGCCAGAAGCTAAGTTTGTAAAAGCGTTTAACAGTGTGGGCAATGCCTGCATGTACAAGCCAGCTTTAAACGGTACACCTACCATGTTTATTTGTGGTAACGATGATAAAGCCAAAGGAACAGTAACACAAATACTGGAGAGTTTTGGCTGGGAGGCTGAAGACATGGGCAAAGTTGAAGCGGCCCGCGCCATAGAGCCATTGTGTATACTTTGGTGTATTTCTGGATTTATTAAAAATGATTGGGTGCATGCCTTTAAACTTTTGAAACCTTAGGCAGTCTTTAAACGGGTTTTATTTAAAAAATACAGCCCTTTATATGAGGCCTTGCTAACCAAACGAAAACACCGGGGATTTTACATCGTGGTAAAAAAGGAATGTCCAGTTTTTTTCCTGGCCTTCCTGCCACCATTGCTGCCGCAACTGCATGCATTTTTTGCCATCAAAATCGTATTTGGCAATAAATTTACTTTTCATCTGCTGTAGTTGCGGGGCATCATCTCCTCCAAAAAAGATGGTTTGCCCGTCTTCTTCAATCCAGTACACCTGGTGGTAGGGGCTGTGTGCCGCCGTAATTTCGTGCTTTATATAGTTATCAATAGTGCCGTCACCATCCAGTAACACCACATTGCGGGCATCTTCCAGTGCAGAAATTTCTTCGGTCATATAGGATGGAAAACCCGTTTCGTTAGCAAATTCAAGTTCCTTGCGCTGTACATAATAGGTTGCCAGGGGAAAGGAAAGCCTGTAATGCCCAAACCGGTCGCGCTGGCTAACGCCACCCGCGTGGTCTTTATGCAGGTGTGTCATCAAAACCTTTGTTATTTGCTCCGGCTCTATGCCATTTGCTTTAAGGTTTTGATGCAATTGCAGTTCGCCGTTTTTTAAAAAGCCAAGCCCTGCATCCAGCAACAATACATCGTTTTTGGTTACTACTACAAAAGGCTGTACCTCTACCAGCAGGCTGCCAACAGGGCGCTGCTGCAAGTCATCGCTATCCGTATCAAACGGTATAAATATTTTTGTTTTGTCAATGGTAAAAACACCTTCCGACAGCGGGATAATCTTCATAAAACTTCCTCCGCCCCTGCTTAAGGGGCAATGCGTAACATGTATGTTTAAACAACTTTATAAAAAAGCACTTTAACTGTCAATGTTCCAACCGTGCCAAACTGCCCTTGCCAAAATGTGCTGCATTCAGCATTAGCTGCTATAACTGCAAAGGGAGGATGCGGCCGTTTTTTATCTCAGCACCATTTGCCTGTCGGCATCAAGCCTTAAAAGTATAAAAATAAGAATGGTAAAGGTTAGTAACGATGACCCCCCATAGCTCATTAAAGGTAGTGCGATACCAATAATAGGGAAGAGCCCGATGGTCATACAAACATTTACCATAATATGAAAGAACAAAATACTGGCCACACTGTAAGCGTACACACGGCTGAAGGTACTTCGTTGCCGTTCCGCAATTCTTATTATTCTAAACAGCAGCAACAGGTATATGCCTAAAAAAATAAAAGAGCCAGTAAAGCCAAATGCTTCCCCGAGTGATGTAAATATAAAGTCAGTATTCTGCTCAGGTACATATTTACCCCTTGTTTGGGTTCCTTTTAAAAACCCCTTGCCTAATAATCCACCGGAACCAATGGCTATTTTACTTTGTTTAACGTTATAATCATCTGGCTTGTAAGCACTTTTTCCACCGCCTGCTTCGGGCTGATTGTTTTTGTTTTTGCTGCAATCATAGTCTTTACCAAAGGCACTTAAAATACGTGTAGACTGGTAGCATTTTAATACGTTGTTAAATATATAGTCAACAACAAACAATTGTGTACCAACGGATAATGCCCATATAATAATAATGCCCACCAAAAGCCCCATATTGCGCCTTATCTGCTTCCACAAAAAATAAATAACTGCTATTGCCAAAAAAGTAAGTACGCCGGCCAAAATATATTTTGGCACAATCAGGGTTGCAATTACCAATACCGCAAACGAAAAACCAATCACCAGCACTTTGCCGGGAAGCCCCTCGCGGTACATAGGTATAAAAAAGCTAAGGTATACCAGTGCCAAACCAGTTTCGTGCTGTAACCTGGCCAGCACTGCTGGCAACAGGGCAATACCTGCAGCAATAAGCTGGGAACGTGTTTTGGAAAAATCCGTTTCCTGCAGAGACATATATTTTGCCAGTGCTACAGCGGTAAATATTTTACACAGCTCGGCAGGTTGCAGGTTAAAGCCTCCGCCCAGCGCAATCCAGCTTTTGGAGCCTTTAATATCCTTGCCAATAACAAATGTGGCCACCATCAGCAAAATACCAAACAGGTAAAAAAGGTTGGCAAAAGCGGTATAAAGCTTGCTGTCGCTCAACATTATAAACGAAGCCACCACCGTGCAAACGCCAGCAAACATCAACTGCTTACTGTAGCTGTTTTTACCACTTAAAAAAGAGGCCACCCAATTGGATGAATCTTTGTACTCAACCATAAATATGCACAATATGCCAAGCAGCACCAATGTGGCATATAAAAATATCACCAGCCAATCCACCCCTTTTGTAGCCGTTTTGTTTTGGTACATAGTTAAATATTATTCTGTTTAGCTGGTTTGTATTTTTTCTCATCGGGCAGCAATGCAACAAGTGGCAAATTACTAAGCTTTGTGTTTTTAGCAGGCTGTTTGCGCCCTGCTGCGGCAGAAGCGGTAATGCTTTTGCCTTGTTTGCCTGTATTGCTTGTTTTAGTTACCACTACTGAGTCTTTTGCATCACTCTCCTTTTGCTGTTTAATACGCAAAAGGCTGTCTTGCTTAATCTGTTTTAGCGAGTCCATGGAATACATGGCATCTTTCATCCTTTGCGGTATCAGGTTTTTGTTGGCCATCTCCTCCACCAGCGCCTGCCTGTCTGCCTCTGGTATGGAATCTTTCAGGTATTTTTCAATCATCAGGCTGGCTATTGGCGCGGCAGACTGTGCGCCCTTACCCGCGTTCTCGCACATTACCGCAATGGCAATGCGCGGAGCACCCCTTGGGGCGAATGCGCCAAAAAAGGCGTGGTCCTGCTGTTTTATACCGTGGTAAGCATTTTCAACCGTACCGGTTTTGCCGCACACAACTATACCGGGTACCTGCGCTGCCGCGCCTGTACCAAATTCCATAACGCTTTGCATACCATCGTGTACCACTTCAAAAACTTTGTCTGGAATATCGAGTGTGCGGTGTTTTACTTTAAAAGAGTCCAGCAGGTGTGCCTCATCTTCCGATGCATTTTCAATACTGTCAACCAGGTGAGGGGTGTAGTACCAGCCTTTGTTGGCAATGGTAGCCATAGCGATGGCCAACTGCGGCAGGGTTGTATTAACCTCGGCCTGGCCAATGGCGTTGGCGATGATGTTGCATGAAACCCACCGTGGCCCAAATATTTTACTGTATTGGGCAGGTATGGGTATGTTGCCTCTTTTCTCCGAAGGAATGTCAACCCCCAGCTTATTACCCAACCCAAAGGAGTAGGCATAACGGTTAAAATTACGCAGGGCGTCGCTTGCATTGGCAAACCTGGGGTCGTCTATCACTTTACGAAAAGCTATGGCAAAATAAGTGTTGCAGGAGTGTGCAATGGCTTCGCGAAATGCAAACGTACCAGGGTCCAGGCAACCCAGCCTGCGGCCGCAGCCATAATATGCACCGGTGCAGGTGGTCGTCATTCTGTCATCAATCACCCCTTCAGCAAGCGCTACTGTACCCACAATGGTTTTAAACGTTGAACCGGGAGAATAAGTGCCATCCACACTTCGGTTTAAAAATGGAGAACGGGGGTCCAGCAGCAGTTCGGCCAAATGTTTTCTTCTTTCTGTGCCTGATAAAAGCTGGGGATTATAGGTTGGGGCGCTAACCATGCATAGTATGCCACCTGTGCGGGGGTCAATGGCCACAATGGAACCCACCTTATTGCTCATTAGTTTTTCGCCAAGCTGCTGTAATTCTATATCAAGGCTTAAATGCAGGTTTTTACCAGCCACTGCCGTGGTATCAAAAGCGCCATTTTCGTAGGAGCCCTGTATGCGGCTGCGGTTATCGCGTATGTAGCGTTTAACCCCGCGCTGGCCCATCAGCACTTTTTCGTAACTGCGTTCCAGCCCGGTTTTGCCGGCATAATCGCCAATATCATAACCATCTTCTTTATGGCCTTTAATAAAGCTGGAGTCTACCTCCGACACATAACCAAAAACCACACCGCCTGCGCCATAGGGGTAAGCGCGCACCGGCCGCTCGTTAAGCGTAAAACCGGGCAACCGGTACTGGTTTTCGTAAAAACGTGCATACACCTCCTGCGATATAAGCGGCTCAAACACACTGGCCTTATAGGCTTTGTTTTTTATAATGGCAATACGTATGCGCCTTTTAAACTCGGCTGTATCAATGCCAAGTATGTTGCAAAGCGTCATGGTATCGGCCCCTTTTATTTCGTTAGGGGTAACTTCAATATCGTACATCACCGTATTCTCTAAAATAGCCTTTTTCTTACGGTCGTATATAAGGCCGCGGCTGGGATAAATGGTTTTACGAAAAACAGCATTATTCTCCGCCTGAATTTTATATTCCGATGAAAATATTTGTAAATGAAGCAGTTGCGCTGTTATGATAAAAAAAACCGCAACAAACATTACCCTAACCACCATGCTGCGCGACTGATTATTGACCGGCATATTATTAACTGATATTTATTAAACACTGATGTAAAAGCGTGCCACAAAATTGATTTATTATGCACAGATATTGGCTACGGTTGAGATATTTTTTATTTAAAAATGTGGTGTTATTAAAACGGCATAAAATATATTTCAGGTAGCTTCTACAAGGTAGGTAAATAGCGGGTACGCATAAATTAAAATGTTAAAGGAGGCTTATACAGCCATAGCCGGGCTGTACAACTTACTATGCGGCATTGGTGCGAAATTTTGCTTTGCGGTTAAACAGCAACTCGGTAATAAATATAAGCAGCAGGCTTACGGCAGTGCTGCCCGCCGTTTTGCCAGCAAAGAAAATAAAAGGGCTAAAGCCCATACGCCACTCAATAAGCACCAGGAAGGCATGGTGTAAAAACGTAAGAATAATTACATACACGCTGTAAGGTGCCCAGCCCATGCTTTTAATGCTTGGCTCGGCATAGCTGGCTTCGGCAGTTTCCTGCGGCAGAAGTATGCTTATTAAAAAGGGCCGCAAATAAGCTATAAGCAGGCAAGGGGCTGTGTGTAAACCCGGAATGCCGCTAAAATAATCCATTACCATACCAAAGGCAAACGCAATAAGCAGCAAAAGGCTGCGGTTTACACTAAAAGGCAACCATAGTATAAATAAAAAATACAGGTATGGTTTTATAAACTGGTGCAGCGGCGGCACTTTGTTAAGCACAAATGCCTGTACCAATATAAACAATACAAACCGGATGATATTTTTAAGCAGGTTACTCATTAGGTTTTCGTGTTTGGTCTTCCAGTGTTTTTTGCTCCTGCCACATCATATTTTCAACCAGGTAGGCATACTCAAGGTTATAAAAATTGGTGGCGGTTTTTACTTTTAAAATAAATGAGCCGCCCGCCACATCCTGCTTTACCTGCGCCACTGTACCTATAAGTACCCCTGGCGGATAGCTTAACCCATTGATGTTGCTGGTTATTACCGAATCGCCCTTTTGTACAATGGCACTGCGGTTTACTTTGCGCATTACCAGGTATTGGGGGTCTTCACCATCCCATTCCACTGCACCGCTCACCATACCTTTTTTTAGCATGGCAAATACCTTGCTGTTCCTGTTTAACAGGCTCATTACCCGGCAATAGTTATTGCTAACCGAAACAACCCGGCCAACCACCCCATCGGGCCCAATAACAGGCATATCTATTTTAACACCCTGGTCTTTACCCCTGAACAGGGTTAGAAAATTGTACTCCTCGCTTACTGAGTTGTTTACCACCTTTGCAGACAGCAAAGCAAATTTGCGCACCCGCCCAAGGGTATCCTTAATAAGTGAGTCTATCTTGTATTTCTTCACACTATCCGGCGCATCAAAGGCGGTACCCAATAAGTTAAGCAGCCTGGCATTTTGATCAACCAGTTGTTTGTTGGTTTCCTTCAGGTGAAAGTAGTATTGAAAGTCGTTATACTGCTTATCAAACCTGCCTGTTAAATCACCAGCGGTATTTGCAAAAGCGGCCTGGTAAGTTTTGTTATAGTTTATTAGCACAGCAAACGAAATACCCAGCAAAACCAGGAACAGGAAGAATGTAAAAAACCGCCTTATGAAAAGAAAAATGTTTCGCATAGTACCTTTTTATGGTTCCCGGTAATGGGGTTCCGGTTAGCTTGTTTATCAAGCACAATGTAAGCTTGTTAAACACTATTTATAACCAGCCTGTTGGCTAATTTAATTAAAAATTGCCAGCCACCGCTGCCCTAAACCATTAACAAATAAACAACTATCGCATTATAAAAGGATAATGCTGATAATGTTTTAGCGCAAGGCCGGTACCACGAACCACACTCTTCAGCGGATCGTCTGCAATATGTACAGGAAGTTTAATTTTTTGGCTCAGCCTTTTATCCAACCCGCGTAACAGGGCACCACCACCTGTAAGGTACAGGCCGCGGCGGTAAATATCGCCTGCCAGCTCGGGCGGGGTGGTTTCAAGCGCTTTGAGTATTGCCTCTTCAATTTTGAAGATTGATTTATCCAGCGCTTCTGCAATTTCCTGAAAGCTTACCATTATTTGTTTAGGTATGCCGGTAACCAGGTCGCGGCCGTTTACAGGTATATCATCTGGTGGGTTTTCCAGGTCTTTCATGGCGGCACCAACCAAAATTTTAATTTGCTCGGCAGTTCTTTCACCAATCAGCAGGCTATGGTAACGTCTCAGCGCTTCCATAATGTCCGCCGTAAACTCATCACCCGCTATACGTATACTCTGGT
>CAZRDD010000033.1:11259-18503 GCA_964598675.1 uncultured Parafilimonas sp. | reverse complement strand
TTAACGGTTATGTTAATAACGGTGCTGGTACTGCCGCTGCTGTTGCTGGCGGTAATGGTATAATCAACCCCTGGATTTACCACATCGGTTACTATGCCGCTTATTTGCCCTGTGGAGCTGATGTACAAGCCTGCGGGCAAGGCCGGGCTTACACTAAAATTTGTTACACTGCCTGATACTGAAGGGGAAGATATACTAACAAAAGTTTGTTGCGTAACAGTAAAAGGAGAACCTGTGTATTTTAAATTGGAGGGCGGGGTTGCCTTAACAGTTATGCTTATGGTTGTGCTGGCACTACCGCTGATGTTACTGGCTGTAACTTGATAATTTACAGCGGGGTCCACTACCACAGTTGGGGTACCGGTTATGGCACCGTTGGTACCAATGGAAAGGCCTGCCGGCAAAGCGGGGTCTACCGTAAAACTCGTTGGCACACCACCTACAACTGTTTGCCGGGATATGTTGCCCGACGTGCCCTGCGTAAATGTAAAGGACGAACCGGGGTAATAAAAATATTGCGGCGGGCTATCGTTAACCGTTATGTTTATAGTGGCAGTAATGCTGCCACCGCTGTTGCTGGCCGTAACCGTGTAAGCGGTGCCAGGGCTTGTAACGCTAGCCATGCCGCTTAGCACCCCGGTTTTGGCGTCGATGGATAAGCCGTTTGGCAGTGCCGGGCTTATACTGAAGTTTGTTACAGCGCCAAATACGGTTGGGGCATCGTATACGTCGCTGCCTTTTTCAACAGTTATTGTTGAATTACTATAACTTAAGTATGACGGCGGACGATCTGTAACTGCTATGGTTACCGTGGTGCTGGTGGTTTTGCCGCTGTTGCTGGCTGTAACTGTGTAGGTGGTTGCCGGGTATGCAACCGTTGCTGGTATGCCGCTTATAGTACCAGTGTTAGCATCAAGTTGCAACCCATTGGGCAAAGCGGGCGTAATGCTAAAGTTTGTATAACAACAGTTTGCGGACATGGAAATATAGCCACCGAAAACTGTTACAGAAGCAGAGGAAGGGGAATAAGTGAGTTGCCCAAAAGCCTGCGGCCCTGCAAAAACCATTAGGCAAACTAACCAGTATTTAGCCCTTAGGGTACGGGCCATTGCGTAAAAAGTTTTCATAAACAGTTGTTGGTTTGTATAGTATGCGCCTTTATTGCGCTGAAAATTTTTATAACTATGGCATAAAAAAAACATTTTAACTTTAAAAAACCTTAAAAACACGCCGGACAAAACATGGACAATGCGGTTAAGTATTTGATAACTAACGACATAAGTTTTTAATTACTTTAAGCGCTTTTTACCGCCATACAAACGGGTTAGCTCTTCAATCTCTCGATTTAGTTTATTTAGCTCGGCCAGTTTAAGGGCCTGTTCGTGACAAAGCTGCTGTAGCTTCAGCGTGTTTTGCTGCAGCTGTACCCGCAGCAACTGTGCGTAACTGTCTTTGGCGCCCGTATTACCGGCGGCGTTTTGTCTACTCATGTGCAGTTGTTGTAAAGGTTAAAACCATGTAAAGCAAAAGGGCGCATTGCCAGCGCCGGCTTAGGTGGGTGTGCAACCGGTTTTATTCCACGTTTAATTTTTATTTAAAGCCCCAAAAATCGCCCCGCCTGCAAAACCATCCAATTGTGCCTGGCACTACACTGGCGCGTGCATACCCATGCCCGTGCAAATAGAGAAGTTTTTGCAGTAAAATAAGCAAAACCGGGGCGGACAAAACATGGACAGGCTGCTTAACTGGCTGATTTAAAAGGGGGAAAATTTTAGAATTGAGACGGCTGGCACCTCCCTATTGCTCCTGTTCAGGCACAAGCCCGGCATCAGCGTTATCCGATAGGCCCATTTTTTTCAACAGGCGGCTTTTGGCACGGCGCACACTGTCGGGCTCAATATTAAGCAGGCTGGCAATTTCTTTGGCCGAAAGGTTTATATGAAAGTAAGCGTACAGCCTTATTTCGTTTTTGGTAAGCGAAGGGTGCATTACAGCAAGGTTTTCAAAAAAACCCGGGTTAACAAGCTCAAAATGCAGTTTAAACTTTTGCCAGTCGTCGTCTAAATTAAAACTGCTTTGCAGTATGGCTTCCATACCCGACAATTTGCCATGTATGTTTTTAGGGTATAGCCTGTTTAATTCCTCAATTTGGTTGCGCAGCACGGCCATCATTTCATTTTTCTGCACCAAATACAGGGTTGTTGAGGCAAGCTCGCGCTGATTGGCCTCCAAACGCTCCTGCAAAAGTTGCGTATTGGCCTTATCAACCAGCATTTTTATGTTAATTGTTTAAATTTCAAAGCTTAGCTGCTGGGCTTCCATTTCCTTCTTCATCAATTCACTCTGTATTAATTTGGTACGCGTTACCACCGCGACCGAAAAGCAAAATGCCTGCGAAACAATGGCCAGGCTGGGCAGCCACACATCGTCGCTGTCGTCAAGGCTTACCGCCACGTGAAAAATAGTGATAGCTGCAATTATTGCCAATGGTAAAATGTTGGCCAGTAAAAAAGGACCGGATGCCCTTAATTTACGCCTGTAGCCCGCTATGCAGGTGCCTGTAATGGCCAGGATAACCAGCAGCAACAACATATTATCGTATAGCAGCGTATAGTATTCAACGTAAAAAAAGACCGTGTTAGTTATTATAAGTATTACGCTTACAGTTAAATAAATGTACAAACCGTATTTTAACACCTTATCTGCAACGGGCAGATAGTTTTTGGTATTAAGGTAGTTGCGGGTTAGCTGCACAAGCCCGTAAACAACTAACACAATGCCTGCGTGTTGTAATATATTATCGATATCGTAGGAAGATATTGAGCTGTCGTTCAGTACAATAAGGTTAAATACTTTATTTGGCAAAAACACCTTAAAAATCCACCTGTAACCGGTTATATATATCATGGCACCCACCTGCGCAACAAGGTAATATAACACTGAGGCCTCCCTAAAGCTCCAATATAAATAAAGGTTGTATAAAAAGAAGAAGAACAGCACGGCCAGTGCTGCAACCCAGCCATATACCAAAGCATCCTGATTTTTTTCCGTTTCGACGGCATCCTCATACATTATTACCGGCTTTATAGCGCGCCTGTTTTTTTTTAACCTGTCCAGGTCCATTTTTACGTATACCGTGTTAACTGGCTGGTTGTTGAGCAAAAAAAACAAGGCGCCGATTTGTGTTTTTATACTGCGGCGGGGTACTGTTTCGCCTGCTGCATTGCTAAGCCATTTTTGTGCACCGGGGTCAAAATAATAAATAGTGTTGTATATCGCAGGGTCTACGTACATATTATACCGCCCGCTTAGCCTGTTGGGGTTGGCCAGGCTAATTTTTAGCCAATAGCCCGTATTGCCAAAAGGCTGCAGCACACCGCTGGTGGTAAAAGGCAGGTTGTTTGTAACAACATCAGTAAAGCTGTAACCATCGTTTGGCAACACGGCATAAGTTACCCTCAACGCCCCCCGGTGGTTTGCCGAATCATTATTACCGGCAATCGCCTTTTGGCATGTAAACAAAAACAACAGCAGCAATACGCGTATTATGGTCATATTTTAGTGTAGCCCAACAATAAGCAGTTAATAATTAGGCAAATATATAGGGTGCCAGGTTGCGTAAGGCAGCGTTGGGGCTGGCATAGCAATTTTTTTTTATATTTTTATATAAAAGCCCCCAAACAGGCTTTTGCCGGGCTGGGCGGGGTAGGTTTAAAACAACCTTATTAACAACACAATTAAAACGATGGACAAAAAATATTTAATGCCAACGCAGGAAGCGGGCCGGGATTTTGTGATGAGAAAAATTGAGGGAAGCGTTGTAATGCTAAACCTGCTGCGCTTTCGCGAAACGGCGGACTACTCAGCTTCGCCGGAGCTTATGCCAAACCAACCCATCAGCGGTAAAAAAGCTTATCAACTGTACATTGAACATACCATTCCTTTTTTAACCCAATCGGGTGGTGAAATTTTATTTATAGGAGAAGGCGGCGCTTTTTTAATTGGCCCTGCCAACGAGCGTTGGGATGCAGTTTTATTAGTAAAACAAAACAGCGTTAACAGCTTTGTTGCCTTTGAATCTAACCAGGAATATATGAAAGGCATTGGGCACAGAACTGCGGCATTAGAAGACTCCCGGCTATTGCCCACGGTTGAACAAAAAAGCGGCCAGTTTTAAATTTAAGCGGGTAGTTGCATGCAGACTTACGAAAGCTTGTTTGCAGCCCTTTTGAAAGTTGGGCATTCCTTTCTGTAAAAACTAACTGCGGCGCTTTAAAGGCGCAAATCAGAAGCAAGTGCCCGGTTTTCCATATAGGCATTGAATTGAGTGTTGAGCATTGAACAGCACTAGCCAGTTAGCCCGCGCCTGGCTAAACAACAAACAGCCTGCAATGGCTGTTACCCCATGCAGGCTGTTTAAATGCTATCCTTTTACACCTGTGCCTTTACCAGGGCAGGGTGAATACTTATTTCAATTTAGCAAGTGCATCTTTAATCCTTGCCCATGCCCTTTCAATGTTAGGCAGGCTGTTGGCGAAGGAAAAACGTACGCAGGCTGGTTCACCAAACGCATCGCCCATTACAGATGATACGTGGGCATTGTTAAGCAGGTACATACTAAAGTCGGCAGAGTTGGTTATGGTAGTTACACCATCGCTTTTGCCGTAATAGTACGATACATCGGGGAAGATGTAAAACGCACCTTCTGGTGCAAAACATTTAATGCCCGGTATATCTTTAATCAGTTCAAGCACGCGTGCCCTGCGGCGGGTAAACTCTTCAGCCATTTCAATAGAAGGCTTTAAATCGGTGGTTAAAGCAACCACACCCGCTTTCTGCGCAATGGAGCAGGTACCGCTGGTAAATTGGCCCTGTAATTTTTCGCAGGCTTTGGCTATTTCAACGGGGGCAGCAATGTAGCCAAGGCGCCAGCCCGTCATAGCAAAACCTTTACTCAAACCGTTTATAATTACAATACGGTCTTTCAGGTCGGCAAACTGTGCAATGCTTTCGTGCTTGCCTACAAAGTTTATGTATTCGTAAATTTCGTCAGAAAGTATTACTACCTGGGGGTATTTGCGGAAAACCTCTGCCAGTGCAGCCAGTTCTTCCCTGCTGTAAACAGCGCCGCTTGGGTTACAAGGCGATGAAAACAGGAACACCCTTGTTTTAGGGGTAATGGCCGCTTCAAGCTGAGCAGGGGTTATTTTAAAACCACTTTCAAGGCTGGTGTGCACTTCAACCACTTTGCCCCTGGCTATTTTAACCAGCTCGCTGTAAGTTACCCAGTAAGGGGTAGGTATAATTACTTCATCGCCATCATCGGCCAGGGCCAGTATAGCATTGGCAAGGCTTTGTTTGGCACCTGTGCTTGCTACAATGTTTTCTGGTTTATAGTCAAGGTTATTATCGCGCTTAAACTTGGTGCAAATAGCTTCTTTCAGGTCAGCAAAACCGGCAACGGGCGTGTAGTGGCTCCAGTTGTCGTTAATTGCTTTAATAGCTGCATCTTTAATGTGCTGAGGGGTGTCAAAGTCTGGTTCACCCAGGCTAAGGTCAATAACGTCTATGCCTTTCGCCCTTAATTCACGGCCCAATTTGGCCATTTTGAGTGTTTCGCGCTCGGCGAATCGGTCGAGAAGGTAAGATAGTAGGATGATTTATGTAAATTTTAAAACAGTAGGCAATAGTAATAAAGCAGTTAATAGTTTGCCGCTTTTACTTTACGGTTATTATAAAAAAGCCGTTTTTATAGATTTTATAGTAAATTTTAAGTTGATTTTATAACCAGCCCCTTTGTTTTTGCCAAGCTTTTAAACCACAAAGCGTATGGTTTTGCCCGCATTTAGTGAACAATAGTATCGGTAATTACGGGGTAACTGGTGCTGCCCGCATAGCCACGGCGGTAAATGGTGTAACATTTACCGGGAAGCAGGTTTATGTCCATACTGTCGATGGCCAGTGTAGAATCATTATACCTGAACTTAAAATTATACAGGCCGGAGGGCATGGTAATAAAGTTTTTGTAGGTAGAGGTAACGTACTGGTCGTTGTAATAACGGCCGGTATATTTGGTTATAATCGCAGTATCGTACACCACAGCGGTATCGCTTTTTATGGCTACATCCAGCGTAGGTGAGTTGGGGCTTAAATTTAGAAACCTTATGCCGGAGGTATCGCTGCCCAGGGTGGGCAAATTTACTTCGGCCACTACTGGCTGTAATGTGTCTTTTAAATGAAGCAGAAACATAAGATAGTTTTTGCCGGGGCTAAAGTCAATATTGCCGCTGATGCTATAACTGGTGGTATTGGTTGGCCCAATGCTAAAGTTATAGGTGCCCGGTATTACAGTATAAACATTGGTATCCACCCCATAAGCTACTGAAGAAGGCACCATAAGCGTGCCATCAAGGTAAAGATTTTGTGGCTGCGAACCTGGGTTTGCATTAATAACGCGCAGTTGCGTGGTCGATGAAATAGTGGTTTTGTTACAGTTTATAAAACACAGCATTGCCCCTGCAACAACAATAAAAAATGAAAGCCTCTTCTTCATAATTCCATCGAAAATAGTAAATGAAAGCGTGAAAGCGGTGTGAAAAATAGTTTAAGTCCCGGCAGCACACGTATACCACACCTGTTATAACACTATTGGCAATTACAAACAGGCTGTTGGCAACCCACCAAACCCTTAGCTTTGTAACACAATTTTTACTATGCCGCACGAAGCTATTTCGGTATTTGATATGTTGAAACCCGGTGTTGGCCCCAGCAGCAGCCATACCCTCGGGCCCTGGCGTGCTGCCCAGCGCTTTGTTGATGTAGTGCGCACCCGCTATGGGCTGGCTGCCGTTACAGAAGTAACTGTGCTGCTGTATGGCTCACTTGCAAAAACAGGCAAAGGCCACGGTACCGATGTGGCTGTAATAATGGGCCTTTGCGGCGAAGACCCCGTAACGGTTGATGTAGATAGTATCCACCCTAAAATAAGCCATATATCAAAACAACACCTGATGGTGCTGGGCGGCGAAGCAACCATACCGTTTAACCCGGCGGTACATGTACAGTTCCTGGTTACGGAAACCCTGCCTTTTCACCCCAATGGGTTAACTTTTCTGGCCAGCCTCAACAACGGCGAACACATCAGTGAAACCTACTACTCCGTTGGGGGTGGTTTTGTGGTAAAGGAGGGCGAAAAAAATACGGGCAATGCTTCGGTAGAACTTCCTTTCCCCGTTAACACCGCC
>CAZRDD010000033.1:0-11249 GCA_964598675.1 uncultured Parafilimonas sp. | reverse complement strand
TGGTGTCGGCCGAACACCCGCTCAGCGGCATGTGCGGTGGCGATAACGCCATCCCCTACGAAAACCATTTCGAGGTCGGCTCGCCCAACGAGCGCAAGATCGAACACACCGCCAGCGACCTGCTGCACTGGTGTATTAAAACGGGACTTTCCATAAACGAGGTGGTGATGGAGAATGAAAATGCCTGGCGCAGCGAGGCCGAAACCCGTGCAGGGGTGTTGAAAATATGGGAAACCATGCGCGACTGTATTTACCGTGGCAGCCATACCTGGGGCGAACTGCCCGGCGGCCTTAACGTGCGCAGGCGGGCTTTTGCGCTAAACAAAAAACTTATTTGCGGCAGGCCCTACAATAATTATACAAGCTGGTTGGCAGCCATACAGGCAGGTGGCAACCATTTTAATTATATACTGGACTGGGTGAGTTGTTTTGCCCTGGCCGTTAACGAGGAAAACGCTTCGTTCGGCAGGGTGGTAACCGCCCCTACCAACGGCGCTGCCGGAGTTATACCTGCGGTACTGCAATACTTTATAGCTTTTTGCAATGGCAACGATGAGGAAAAAATCATCCGCTTTTTATTAACCGCCAGCGAGGTGGGCAGCATCTTTAAAAAAGAGGCCACCATATCCGCAGCGATGGGTGGCTGCCAGGCCGAAATTGGGGTATCGTCTGCAATGGCGGCGGCGGCATTAACGGAGAGTATGGGCGGCACACAAAAGCAGGCCCTTATGGCTGCCGAAATTGCTATGGAGCATCACCTGGGCCTTACCTGCGACCCAATTGGCGGCCTGGTGCAAATACCGTGTATTGAGCGCAACACCATGGGTGCCATAAAGGCTATTACCGCCAGCCAACTGGCACTGCAAAGCGCACCGGACTATGCCAAAGTATCGCTGGATAAAGTAATTAAAACCATGTGGGATACCGCCGTGGATATGAACAGCAAGTACAAAGAAACCGCCGAAGCGGGCCTGGCGGTAAATGTGCCGCTGGGGTTGAAGGAGTGTTGATTTTTGTTTGAACAGCACGTATGGAAACAAAAAAACACCATCAATAGTTTTTTAAAGGAAGTTGCGGTTATAACCCGGATTTTATATTTACACAAACTAAATTGCCTCAATTACAAAATGAAAAGCCTGTTAGTCTATATTTTGCCGTTTTTGTCATTTGGTATCGGATGTATCGAGGAGCCTGCAAAAACACAAAAGAAAAATGATAATTCGAATAACGCAGATTTATCTATAAACGGCAAAACTGACAGTGTTTATATGCCCACTGGATTCTATTACCTGGCAGGAGAAACAGGAGGTGTAAAAATGCATGTCCAAAACTCAGATGAAGTCTACTCACTTGCTCCCACTTATTTTGCTGGCGTAGAAAATATCGCCAAAACCAGAATTGATAAGTATGGCCCCAATATCGAGTTATGTTTAATTTTTGACTCAACCGGCACTGCTAAACTGGCAGAAGGTACGGGAAACCCTTTGCATCCTAAAATAGCTGTGGTACTAACCAACCAACTTTACTACGTTGTAGAAAACAACGTTAGCATTAAAACCGGTGTAATGTGTATCGCTATTGAAAATCATAATGATGAAAATTTGAAACAATTGCAAAACACTATCGCTAACAAAAAATAACAGTGTCTGTTATTTCCAAGTTGCAACGATATTAGATTGATTGATAAAAATTATTCTCATCAAATAAACTTAAAAGGAACAGACCAAAACTATTGGCATTACGCCTGCTTTTCGGACACCTGAGGCTGAATAATGTTAAGCTTAAGCGCATTTCGCACCGCTTGTATACGCGTTTTAGCATCCAGCTTAAACAGCAGGCTGGTAATATGATGGTCAACCGTTTTGGCAGAAATGTACAGCCTGGATGCAATTTCTTTGTTTTGAAGCCCCTCCTGCAACAGTTGCAGCACATCCACCTCCCTGCCGGTAAGCAAAGCAATGTTTTCGCCGGTGGATTTGCGCATACCACGTGGTATTTTCTTTATACCTGCGGTCCGCATATCCTGCTTTAGTTTCTCGCAAACTGCACCGGCCCCCAGTTTTTGCATTATGGAGATAGCCGCCCTTTTCCCATCTTCTCCTTCTTCTTCAAAAATAGCCATCGCATGGTTGTAAGGGCAACCGGGGCTGCGCCACAAATGTGCTGTTTCAGTTATGCCAGCGTTGCTATCCAATACAGCGCCAGCCATTTTTGGTGCCACGGGTAGTTGCTGCTGCCTTGCTTTTTGCAGCCAAAAAGCAAACTCATTACCCTCCCAGGCATTGCCGTGCTGGCCAATAAGGGTTATTATGCTGTTAAGTTCGCTGGTTTCAATAACAGGTATGCCCGTTAGCCACTCATATTCAAATAACGCACAGGCCACGGGCAACATCCGCTGTAATTCAAACGCCTCCATAGCCATAGCCTGCGCCTGTTTTAACAATGGTTGCGCGTCCTTCCCGCCCGTTCTCATTTTTACGGCAGCCGTTACCGTAAGTAAATTAATTTTATTAATAGGGGGCTGCCCTTCGTTTTTTAAAAGGGCCTCGGCTATACAGCAGGCATCTTGCCAGTAACCGGTTTCAAGCTTCAACCTCGCCATACAGGACTGCATGTAACTTGTCCACGAATCAAGGTTTCTTTCCTCGCAGTAGCGTATCCCCTCGTCTAATATTGTTTCTGCAAATACGTAATCTTTTATATCAATACCACTGCTGCCCAAGTTGGTATAAGCACGGGCCGCATGCTCGTGATAGGTATTACGGGTAGCTATTTCAAGGCTTTGCTGCAATAAGTGTTTGCCTTTTTGCATAAAAGCAATGGTACGCATATATGTTCGGCCTATGTTGTTAAGGGCATGACTAACAACTTCTTCATCACCTATTGCTCTTGCCACTGCAAGGGCTTTTTCGCCCCAGTATATGCATTCTTCATCCTGATACGACAGCATTTTAAGCTGGGCCATATTGCTGTATGCCATTGCTTGGGCCCTTGAAAGGGGCTGACTGTCAAGCAACTCTACCGCCTGCTGGCCAAACTGTTCTGCATTTTTCCGGTTCCCCTCAAACCACCACAAGCGGCTTAAAAACCGCAGGCAGTTGCCTGTATTTTCAATATCGTTTTTCGCCTGCCACAAGCCGAGTGCTTTGGCGGTGTAAACAATAGCTTCTTTGGTTTGGTTTGTTAAATAACACTCGTAGGCATACTGCTGGTACAACTGCACCAGCAAAACGTCCCCGGCACCATTGCTGTACTCAATGGCTGAAAAATACAGCTTCGCAGCTTCAATATGGGCACCTACGGCTGCCGCCTGTTTGGCTGCCAATGGGGCAAACTGTGTAACAACGTTGTACACCTGCGCATTTTTAGCGTGGTGTATTATTCTTTCTGTGCCGTTTTTACCATCAAAATGTACCAGAAACAGGTTGAGCAACTGCTTGTTGAGTATTGTTCGGGCCTGTGGGGATAACGATGCCTCAATGGTGCGCCGGTACAGCTCGTGTTTAAAATACAACAACCCGTTTTTAAGAATAAGTATTCCCGCTTCAAGTGTTTGCGCTATGGCTGCTGTATACTCCGGGTTTATCTCTTCAAGATAGGTTATTTCTAAACCGCCGGGGGGCAAACTCAATAACTGCCATGCCTGTTTTGTTTCGGCTTGCTGGCGGTTATATACCGATAGTATGGAGTCTTTAATATTATCGGGTATACCGGGGCTGTAACTGGCCAGTATTTCATTAACATAAAAGGGGTTGCCACCTGTAATGGCATAAACATCAGCACCGCTGGTGCCTTTAACTGCCGCCATTTTATCCACAGCCGCACGGGTAAAAGGCGTAAGCAGCAGGCGGGTAAAAGCATCGGGCTGCAACTGGCCCAGCAAATGCTTCAGGGGGTGGCGGGAATGTATTTCATCGTTACGGCAGGTTAGTATAAATAAACACCTTAGCTGTGTTATACGCCGCGCCAGAAATTTTATAAAATCGAGCGTAGCCTCATCCGCCCAGTGAATATCTTCAAATACTATAATGGTTGTTTCTTTCTCACTGCTTAAAGCGTTAAACAGGCGGGCAAACAGCCCGGCCCTGTCCTCTATGCCGGTGGCGCTGGCTTGTAAAACGCCGGGGGTAATTTGCCAGGCAATATCGTAAACGGCTGCCAATGGGCGGGGGGTAAACAAAGCATCGCAAGTGCCATAATATATTTTGCAATTACTGTTTTTATCGCGGCAAAACTCCCTCACCAACGATGTTTTGCCTATACCTGCTTCGCCGCCAACATATACACAATGCCCCTCCCCTGCTGCAGCAGACTTAAACCTGGCGTTAAGGGTAGCCAAAAAATCTTCCCGTTCGGTAAGGTGCATATTCTCCTGTTTGTAAAATAGAATAAAGCCAATTGTAATATGGGGTAAACCTCCCATATAATTTGCCTTTATTGGGTGTTGTTTTGTATACAAATGCTATTTAAAATATCTAAACCGATTTTTTTTATGAAAACAACTACCTGTTTCACTGCGTGTATTGCTGCCTTTTTAACAGTAACAACAGTCAATGCTCAAAAATCAGCCAAAGACACTACACAAGTTACACAATCCTCCGTACCCGGTAACAAAGCTTCGGCAGAAAATCTTTATATGGATGTACACCATTTTGGCCCCGGAAAAGTAAATGCCGCCGCCGTGGCCGAAGCCCATGCCAAAGACCTTGCTACAGAGGGTAAATATGGGGTGCATTTTTTAAAATATTGGGTGGATGAACAAAAAGGGCTGGTGTATTGCCTGTCCACCGCACCTGATAGTGCTGCTATTGTAAACACGCATGCCAAAGCCCATGGCATGCTGCCTGAAAATGTTTACCTGGTAACAGATGGCCAGCAGGCTAAAATAAAAGGCAATAATAATTTTTACTTAGATGTGCACGAACTTGGCAGCGTATCGGCTACGGATGTTGCGGCAGCCCATAAAAAAGACCTTGCCACCGAAAAAAAGTATGGTGTTAATTTTATAAACTACTGGGTTAATGAGAAGCAGGGTGTGGTAATGTGTTTATCGCAGGCGCCAGACTCTTCTGCCGTAATAAACACCCATAAGGAGGCGCATGGCCTGTTACCAGCTTACATTGGTAAAGTGCAGCAAAGTCATTAACATAAAATAAGTATTGTTTCTGCAGGGCAAAGGTTATGCAGGCGGCCCATCATTTTCCCCGGTTTTGGGGAAAGTGATGGGTTATTTTTTTAATACAAGTTATTCAAAAATGGCAGTAACAGCCTGCACTGCCGGGGCAATGTTTATATAAAGCTGTTTTTAAACCCAGCCGCCTTTTATACATTTACGCAATAAACATAACCGCTATGGCAGATATTACAGACACCATTCAGGAAGCGACCGAACATGCAGGTGAAAGCAGGCTGCATGCTATCATTGCTGTTTTTGTAGCCGTTACCGCTACGTTTATGGCTATTTGTAATGTAAAGGATGGCAATATTGTACAAGCCATGTCTCAGGCGCAGGCCAACGGGGTGGATGCATGGTCGTACTTTCAAGCTAAAAGTACCAAGCAGGCGCTTGCCGAAAACACTCTTGAAATACTAAAGGAGCAAAAAGCGCCTGGCAGCGAGGCGATTATTAAAAAGTACGAAGACCAGGTAAAACGCTATGAAACGGAAAAAGAGGAGATTAAAAAGCAGGCAGAGGGCTTTCAAAAACAATACGATGATATTAATGTATTTGACGACCAGTTTGATATGACGGAGGCTTTTTTAACCATTGCCATTGCCCTGTTTGGTATAACAGCCCTCACCAAAAAGAAATGGCTTTTTTATTTTGCCGCCGGGCTTAGTGTTTTGGGCATCATATTGGGTGTTACCGCATTTATGCACATCAGCCTTCATTCAGACTTTGTTTCACGTATACTGGGTTAAATCATAACCTTTTACAACACTGCTATAAAACAAAACTCCCGGCCAATTAAATGTGCCGGGAGTTTTGTTTTTATATTTTCCGTTTAGCCTAAATAGCCCATTTAACCCAGGCAGCGCCCCAGGTAAACCCGCCGCCAAAAGCAGCCAGTACAAGGTTATCGCCTTTTTTAAGCTGGTCCTGCCACTCCCACAAACACAGCGGAATGGTGGCAGCAGTAGTATTGCCATACTTGTGTATGTTAATCATAACCTTTTCCTTAGGCAGGCCCATGCGGTTAGCGGTGGCATCAATAATACGCAGGTTGGCCTGGTGCGGCACCAGCCAGGCAATATCATCGGCAGTAAGGTGGTTGCGTTCCAGTATTTCGGCACTTACATCGGCCATACCTACCACGGCAAATTTAAAAACGGTTTTACCTTCCTGGTAAGCAAAATGCTCGCGGGCGGTTACGGTTTCTATGCTGGCAGGTTTAATGGAGCCGCCTGCTTTCATGTGCAGGTATGGGCGGCCGCTGCCATCGCTTTTCAGCAGGCTGTCAAGCAGGCCGTAACCTTCAGTATTGGCTTCCAGCAAAACGGCGCCTGCTGCATCGCCAAAAAGCACACAGGTGTTCCTGTCGGTATAATCAACAATGGAGCTCATTTTATCGGCACCCACTACAATTACTTTTTTATAACGGCCGCTTTCAATAAAAGCAGCGCCGGTGGTTAAGGCGTATAAAAAACCGCTGCAGGCAGCGTTAAGGTCAAACCCAAAGGCATTAACGGCCCCAACCTTATCGCTGATGATGTTTGCCGTTGCCGGAAAAACCATGTCGGGCGTTACGGTAGCACATATAATACAGTCAATCTCTTTAGGGTCAAGGTTTTTCTTTTTCAAAATTTCGAGTATGGCAGGTGCGGCCAGGTCGCTGGTGCCTTTTCCTTCGCCTTTCAGTATCCTTCGTTCTTCAATACCAGTGCGGCTGCGTATCCATTCATCATTGGTTTCCACCATCTTTTCCAGTTCCTTATTGGTAAGCCTGTATTCGGGTACATAACCGCCCACCGCTGTAATTGCTGCCGTAATTTTACTCATCATACAAAATTAAGGTGGCAAAAGTATTTAAAATAAGTAATCACACGGATATACCTTTTATGATGATTTAATAAATAGTTGATTTTAAATTGGGTAATATTTAACTTAAAGCTATATTTTTGGCACCTAAGGTTATGATAGCATTTGTAAGAGGTACTTTTTTATATAAATCGCCCGCCCAGGTAATAGTGGATGTTAATGGCGTGGGCTATGAGTTGCAAATAAGCCTAAACACTTACTCGCACATAAGCGATAAGGAAAGCGGGCAACTGTTTACCTATTTGCAAATAACCGAAAATGCCCATACGTTGTTTGGCTTTTTTGAGCAAAGGGAGAAAGAGTTGTTTTTGCACCTTATAAGCGTTTCGGGCGTGGGTGCCTCTACCGCCAGGATGATGCTTTCGGGCATGAAACCTGACGAAATAATTAAAGCTATTTTACAAGGCAATGCAAAATTGCTGGAAAGCATAAAAGGCATTGGCCGTAAAACGGCAGAAAGGCTGATACTGGAACTGAAAGACAAGCTGGGCAAAATACAGGGCGGCACCGGGCCGGTAGCAGTAAGCCAGGTGTACTCGGTGGAGCAGGATGCCCTTACAGCCCTTATTGCCCTGGGTATTGCCAAACCTGTTGCAGAAGCAGCACTTAAGCGGGTAAATAAGTCTGAAGAAATAAGTAACCTGGAAGAATTGATAAAAACAGCACTAAAAAACCTATAATAATAAACATTTGATCTAACTTCTACCTAACCATCGCTAACTACAAGTGGGCATCCGTTCTCAAATTTTTATTGTATTGCTACTGCTTTGCGGCATAAATGTGTATGCCCAAAAGAAAGACTCGTTGCACTATCCGCTAACGGACAGGCGCGGCGACCGCTATACCTGGCAAAGCCACAACCCTTTTAACCTGCAGGATACATCAATCATCAAGCAAACCATTGAATACGACCCGGTTAAAAAGCAATACATTATTGTTGAAAAAATTGGCAATACCATTTACCGCACCCCCACGGTATTAAGCCAGGAAGAGTTTTACCGTATACAGGCCCGCCAGGCGGAAATTGACTATTTTAACCAGCGCGCACAAACGTTAAGCCTGCTTAACCGCAACATACAAAGGCCAAAGCCGCGTATGTACAACAAGCTGTTCGACAGGATTTTTGGCGTTGGCCCCAACGGTTTAAAAGTAGATATTAAACCCCAGGGCAGTGTAGACCTTAACCTTGGTTACCAGGGGCAGAAGATAAACAACCCCACCCTGCCGGAGAGGGCCCGCAACAACGGCGGCCTGGACTTTAACATGAACAGCAATGTAAACGTGCTGGGCAGTATTGGCGATAAACTTAAACTGCCTATAAGCTATAACACTGGTGCCAATTTTAATTTTGAAAACCAGCTAAAGCTGGATTACAAGGGCATGGATGATGAAATACTGAAATCAGTAGAAGCGGGCAACATCACCTTTCAAACCAAAAGCACCCTTATACCCAGCGTTAACAGCCTTTTTGGGTTGAAAACGCAAATGCAGTTTGGCAAACTTACCATTACAGCAGCCATTGCCAACCAAAACTCGCAAAAACAGTCGGTAACACTGGCGGGCGGTGGCCTGTCGCAAACCATCAATAAAAAGATGGATGATTACGACGAAAACAGGAACTTTTTATTGGCGCAATATTTTAGAAAAAATTACAACAAGGCTATGAAAAACCTGCCTGTTGTAAACAGCCAGGTGCAAATAATGCGGCTGGAAGTTTGGGTAACCAACCGCACCGGTATTGTTACCAATACCAGCCCCGTGGTAGCCCTGGCCGACCTTGGCGAAAACGTGCCCAGCAACAGCAACAACCACGCCATTGGCACAAACGAGCTGCCCGATAACGGCTCTAACGACCTGTACTCGTTTGCCACAGCAAACCGCAATGCCACTACTATAAATACGGTACTGCAGGCACGTGGCTTGAACCCGGTAAACGACTACGAAAAAACATTTGCCCGCAAACTTGACCCCAGCGAATATTACTATAACCCCAAAGTGGGCTTTTTGTGCCTTCGCCAGCAGTTGCAGCCAAGCGATGTACTGTCTGTAGCCTACCAGTACACCTATAACGGCAAGGTTTACCAGGTGGGTGAGTTTTCGCAGGATGTAACGGTTGACTCCACCAAGGGCCTGCAAAAGGTACTTTTTCTAAAAATGCTTAAGGCTACCTCGCAACGCACGGCCCTGCCTATATGGGGCTTGATGATGAAAAACATTTACACGCTGGATGTTACAAGCTTTACCAACGATGGCTTTAATGTAAACATTGTTTACCAGCAGCCCAGTGGCGGCATTAAAAGATACCTGCCCGAAAGCAGCCCAAGCGTAGCAGGCCAATCGTTGCTTACCATCCTGAACCTTGACAGGTTGAATGCCCGTAACGACCCCTCCCCCGATGGATTGTTTGACTATGTGGACAGCTTTACCGTACTGTCTCAGCAAGGCAAAATCATCTTCCCCTTACTGGAGCCTTTTGGCCGCGACCTGGACTCTCTGGCCTTTGCCAATATGCCCCAGGCTGTACGAAGCAAATATGTGTACCGGCAACTATACGACTCCATAAAAATTATTGCCCAAACCTATGCCAACCTCGACCATTTTATGGTGCAGGGTAAAGTAACGGGTGCCTCCAACTCAGAGGTTTACCTGGGTGGTTTCAACATACCCAGGGGGCCGCTTACTGTTAATGCAGGCGCCCAGGTATTACAAGAGAATGCAGATTATATTATTGACTACAACCTGGGTACATTAAAAGTTATTAACCAGGCCATCGTAAACTCCGGCGTGCCTGTAAATGTGCAGTTTGAAAACAATGCATCCTACGGTACCCAACAAAGAAGTTTTATAGGCCTGCGGGCCGATTATGCCGTAAACAAAAAACTCTCCATAGGCACCACTATGGAAAGATTAGCCGAAAGGCCCTATTTTACCAAAGAAGATTACGGCCAGGACCCGATAAAAAACACCATTTACGGCTTTGATGTAAACTACCAGTCTACCCTGCCGGGGCTTACCAAGCTGTTAAACAAACTGCCATTTTATAGTAGTACCGCGCAAAGCAGCATTACCGCTTATGGCGAGGCTGCCATATTAAAGCCCGGCCATGCATCGCAAATTGGCAAGGGCAACAGCGGGGTGGTATATATTGATGATTTTGAAGGCAGCAGCAGCAATGTAGACTTAAGGTTTCCTTTTGTATCGTGGGCTTTGGCCTCCACACCAGCGGGTAACGGCCTTTTTCCTGAAGCTTCACTGCAAAACAACCTGCAATCGGGTAAAAACAGGGCCAAGCTGGCGTGGTATAATATTGAACCCACCCTGCAGGACAAAACCAATACCAACAACCCTTTAAGGGGCAACCTTAACGAGTTAAGCGACCCGCGCGTGAGGGCAGTAAGTACTACAGAGCTTTTCCCTAAGGTTACCACCAATATTACCGATGTGCTTACCACCACCTTCGACCTGGCTTATTACCCCACTGAACCCGGCCCTTATAACTACTCCGCCGGTACGGGTGATATTACCGCCGATGGCAAATTAACCAAACCGCAGCAGCGCTGGGGTGGTATTATGCGCAGCATTGACCAAACCGATTTTGAAACAGGTAACGTAGAGTTTGTCGAATTTTGGGTGCAGGACCCCTTTATTAAAAACCCTGCCAGCACAGGTGGCAAACTGTACTTAAACCTTGGCAGTGTAAGTGAAGATATATTAAAAGATGGCAGGCGCTTTTACGAAAACGGGCTTACCACGCCCACCCAAACCCTGCCGGTAGACAGCACCGGTATTTGGGGTAACACACCATTAAACCCCATACAAATAACGCAGGCCTTCAGCAATACAGCTTCCGACCGCAGCTACCAGGATGTTGGTTTTGACGGCCTTGACAATAATGGCGAGCGCAGCAAGAGGGCCAACGATTACCTTGCAGTGTTGTCCAACAACTTTGGGCAGGCATCGCAGGTATATCAAAATGCCAACAACGACCCCTCGCACGACGACTATAAATGGTACAGGGATGCCAGTTACGATGCCACCAAAACGGGCATACTTGGCAGGTATAAAAACTACAATAACCCACAAGGCAACTCCCCGGTGGCCACCAGCAACTCTCAATTTTCACCCGCCTCAACCCTTTACCCAGACAATGAGGACCTTGATAAAGACAATACCCTGAACGAAACAGAATCGTACTACGAATATGCCATTG
>CAZRDD010000032.1:0-18892 GCA_964598675.1 uncultured Parafilimonas sp. | reverse complement strand
TTATTAAGGAAATTGTTGATAAAACAATTGAAATAAAGGATAGTGAATAGGTTGTTTTACCTGCCTTTAATCAACCTGTTTACCGCAATTTCCAGCGTTTCCTCTTTTTTGGCAAAACAAAAACGCAGTATTTTATTATCTATACCACTCTTATAAAAGCTGCTCATAGGTATGGCTGCCACTCCTTTTTCTTTAACAAGGCGCATAGCAAAATCCTTATCAGGCTCATCGCTTATATCCGCATAACTGTAACATTGAAAATAGCTTCCGTACGATGGTATGGGCTTAAACCCTGTTTGTGCCATCCTCTCCGCAAAAAAATCTCTTTTCTGCTGCATAAAACTGCCCAGGGATAAGTAAGCATCCTCGTTTAAAAGGTATTCAGCCAGTGCAGCCTGCACAGGGGCGCTGCAGCAAAAGGCGTTAAACTGGTGTACCCTTCTAAATTCGGCCATCAGTTGCGGCGGGGCAATACAATACCCCATCTTCCAGCCCGTGCAATGGTAAGTTTTGCCAAATGAGAAGCACACAAAGCTGCGGGCGGCCAAAGCCGGATAACGCAATATGCTTAAATGCTGTTTGCCATCGTAAATTAAATGCTCGTACACCTCATCACTTATAAGGGTAATATTGTCATTCTCCGCCAATATACTTTCTAACTCCACAATATCCTCCGGTTGTAGTACAGCCCCGCTGGGGTTTTGTGGGGAATTAATAATAATGGCCCTGGTTTTAGCCGTAATTTTTTGCCGCACTTCGTGCCAGGGTATGGCAAATGTGGGGTATTGCAGGGTAACAAGTACAGGTATTGCTCCGTTAACTTCAATATTGGGCAAGTAGCTGTCAAAAGCCGGTTCAAAAACAATTACTTCATCGCCGGGTTGTAAAATGGTGGTAAAAGCAGTATATATGCCATAAGTGCCGCCTACCGTAATGGTTATATCTGTTTCGCCATTAACATTGGCATTGTACAGCTTGTTTACTTTATCGGCCAGCCGCTGGCGCAGCAGGGGTATACCATTGGTGTGCGGGTACTGGTTATTACCGTTACGCATGGCTGCCACCACAAGCTCAATCAGTTCCCCGCTCATCATATAATCAGGAAAACCCTGGCCCAGGTTTATGGCATTATGCTCAACGGCAAGTTGGCTCATTAACGTAAATATGGTAGTACCAACATTAGGTAGCTTTGAATGGATGATCATACAATAAAAGTATGGCAAGTGTTTAAATATTCTATCTTTTCAATAGAGAAATGCTTTGTTGTTATAAAACTAACACACTACTTTGTTAATGCCATAATATCCTTATCGTCGGAAATTAAACGCATTTGCCTTAGTATCCATTGGGTTTTCCAGGCAACAAACTTGCTTTCGGGCTTAACGGTAAATTTTTTTGGGTTGGGCAGGCAGGCTATAATCATGGCGGCTTCGGTTTGGGTAAGGTTTTTGGCCGGTTTATTAAAATATGCCTGGCTGGCAGCCTCAATACCGTATATGCCTTTACCCATTTCAATAACATTAAGGTACACCTCCAGTATGCGCTTTTTGCCCCAAACCCATTCAATTAACTTGGTAAAATAAAACTCGGGTACTTTTCTAATATATCTGGTAACCCCTTCGCCCTGCCATAAAAAAACATTTTTGGCTACCTGCTGGCTTATGGTACTGGCCGCCCCGCCACGTACTTTGTTTTTCTTTTTTGGGTTGGCCTTCAGGCTTTTTTCCAGCGCCTCCCAGTCAAAACCGCCGTGGTCGGGAAATAGCTGGTCTTCACTGGCCATAGCCGCCCATTTTACGTTGGGCGAAATATCGTTCCAGCCAACGTAATCCCGCTTAAGCCCATCGCCGGAAAGTACGCTAACCAATTGTGTAATGGTAATGGGCGGCATAACCCACCTGCATAGGATGATGTAAACAGTTGAGGAAATAAACCCAATAATAAATACGCGTTTAATAATGCGCCATATTTTTTGGCCTTTTGAAGCCGTGGCTTTTTTTTGCATACAGGCGCAATTTAATAATAAGCCTTGTGCCAGAGCAAATTACTGCTGTGGAATATTTGCATTGCCATGCAAATGTTGTGTAAAGGTGCTTTTGTTGATGGTACGTTGCAGCTGGCAGCCGTAAGTTTTATTTACCCCCGTTAAACAGCAGGCCCCATGCAAGTGCAACACCAAAACCAATAAAAATAAGGCCGGAAATACGGTTGATGATGTGTATGTTGTGCGGTGTAAGCTTGGTACGTATTTTATTGGCCAGTAACACTTTGGCAACATCTGTACAAAGTACAAACAGCAGGCAGGTGGTAAAAAATACAATACGGTATTGTACAGGGTGTATGGCTGTTTTGGAGTCTGCAAGTATTGCGGTGGTGGTACCCAGCCAAAATATAAATACACTCGGGTTTAGCGTGTTCATTAAAAATCCCGAAATAGAAATGGCCGCCAGTTCGCGTTTTTTAAAAATCTTAAGCTCGGTGGTTGTAGTATCGGTTAGTTGTACTTTTTTAAAAAACATGTTGTAAACCCCCATTATAACCAGGAAGATGCTGCCCACGCCGCCGATAATTTTTTCGTGGCTTATAAGCGATTGAAACAGGCTGCTGAAAAGGTTGCAAACAAGCACCACCATAATATCGCTTGCGGAAACGCCAGCTATAAATGAATAACCACCTTTGTGGCCATGGGTAATGCTTTGTTTGATGATGGAAAATATAACAGGCCCCACGCCTATGGCCAATAAAACCCCAAAGCTTAGTCCTTTAATAATCGCTGGAAGCATCCGTTAAAATTTTTTGCGCCAAAAATGCGGAAAAAGATGCAGGCCTGGCGGTGTAAAAATGTTGCCAGGCCTGCCGCCTGTATTTAGTGAGAATACTTAAATGTAGTTTGTGCTTTTATTTCCGTTTAAGGGCTGTTTCAATGTTTAATAATTCACCACTTGTTCAACAATTGTTTCGGGTATTTCTCTCCATTCATATTGCTGGTTGCGTAACTGCGGTGTAAAACCAGCTTCGCGTATGGCCTGCTGCATGGTTTTATAAGTAAACCTGTGGGGGGCACCGGCAGCACTTACCACGTTTTCTTCAATCATAATACTGCCAAAGTCGTTGGCACCGGCATTAAGGCACAACTGCGCGGTTTGTTTGCCCACGGTTAGCCAGCTTGCCTGTATATTTTTAACATTGGGTAACATAATGCGGCTAAGGGCTATTACGCGCAGGTACTCTTCGGGCGTGGTAAGGTTTTGTACACCGCGTATACGGGCCAGCAGCGTATCCACATCCTGAAAAGTCCATGGTATAAACGCCAAAAAGCCTTTGGCATCAGCAGGCTTCTTCGCCTGAACTTCGCGTATGCGCGCCAGGTGTATAAAGCGCTCTTCAATAGTTTCTACGTGGCCAAACATCATGGTGGCGCTGGTGGTAATATTAAGCTTATGTGCTTCTTCCATAATAGCCAGCCATTCATCAGCACCACATTTGCCTTTACTAATCAGGCGGCGCACACGGTCAATCAGTATTTCGGCCCCGGCACCAGGCAGGCTGTCTAAACCGGCAGCCTGTAGCTCCTTCAACACATCATGGTGGCTCATTTTTTCCAGTTTGGCAATATGCGCAACTTCCGGTGGCCCTAAGGCGTGCAGTTTTAAACGGGGGTATTCCTGTTTAATCTGCTTAAAGGTTTTGGTATAAAAATCAAGGCCCAGCTCGGGGTGGTGGCCGCCCTGCAGCAGCAACTGGTCGCCACCGTATTTAAATGTTTCTTCAATTTTACGGCGGTAGGTGGGCATATCAGTAATATATGCCTCTGCGTGGCCGGGTATGCGGTAAAAATTACAAAATTTGCAATTGGCAATACAAACGTTGGTGGTGTTAACGTTTCGGTCTATCTGCCAGGTAACCTTACCATGCGGTACCTGCTTTTTACGCAGTTCATCAGCCACAAACATTAACTCCGCAATAGGTGCATGCTCAAAAAGGTGTACGCCTTCCTCAACGGTTAAAAATTCAAAATTCAACGCCTTCTGGTACAATGTTGCTAAACTCATTGGGTTGTGCTGTTTAAATTTATTGGCAAATTTGCCGTGCGCTGCATGTGCTGTTGTATAACCCTAAACCACCATGCCTTGTTTAAACGCTGCAAAATTAGGCAAGTAGCGCCACAATAATTGCCACAAAATATATAAGGCCAAATACCTGTACCAAAGGTTTGGTATGTTGCCTGTTTGCGTGTAACTTCAAACTATTGTTCTTATCACACCAAAACGCTTAGATTGTGCTTTTAAAAAATAGCCGCATAACGGTTGCTGCGGTGTACTGCCTCGTGCTGCTTTTCATCCTGTTTGCACCTTTTTGCTTACAGGCGCAGGAAGAGTTTGTGCAGCCACCTGCCAGGCGCCTTACCACTATTCCGTTTACCCAGCTTTCCGGGGGCATTATTATTGTAAAGGCCACATTGGATGATTTTGGCGATACCCTGAATTTTGTTTTTGATACCGGCAGTGGTGGTATATCGCTGGATTCTGCCACCTGCGCACGTTATAACCTTAAAAAGGTAATGAGCGACAGAATTGTACGGGGCATTGCCGGGGTTAAAAATGTAGAGTTTACTTATGGGCACAGCATTCGCCTTCCGGGGCTTACAGCCAACAACCTTGATTTTCATATTAACGATTACGAACTGCTTACCAGTGCCTACGGCTTAAAAATTGATGGCATTATAGGGTATAGTTTTTTGCGCCGTTACATAGTTATGCTGGATTATGATACGCTGGCCATGCAGGTATACACACCCGGCAGAATAAAATACCCCAAGGGGGGATACATTTTAAAGCCACAGTTTACCACGCTGCCCATGCAGCCAGTGTATGTGCGGGACAACACCGCCGTGAACGGGCGGTATTATTTTGATACTGGTGCAGGTTTGTGCATGCTGCTTAACGATGATATGGTGCAGGACAGCAGCCTGCTTAAAAAGAAAAGAAAGCTTTACCCCACCCAGGCCGAGGGGCTGGGCGGTAAAAAAGACATGTATCTTACCGTGGTGAAGGAGGTTAAACTGGGGCCTTACCATTTTAGAAACGTACCTGCCTATATTTTTAACGATGAATTTAATGTAACGTCATATCCCGTACTTGGTGGCCTTATTGGTAACGACCTGCTGCGCAGGTTTAATATTACCCTAAACTACGCCGAGCAGGAAATTTACATTAAGCCCAACAGGCATTACACCGATTCTTTTGATTACTCGTATACCGGGCTGGGTATGTACATTATTGATGGCTCAGTTACTGTAGCCGATGTAATGAAAAAATCACCTGCCGATGATGCTGGTTTTAAGGAAGGCGATATACTGTTAGCTGTTGAAAACAATATTTCAAACAACATACAAACCTATAAAGCACTGTTACAGGGCCCCCATAGCAGGGTTAAAATACTTGTTTTGCGCAATGGCTCGCCTAAAATATTGTACATGCACATTAAAAGTATATTGTGACGGGGCTTAAAAGCATACCCCAATAGTTCTCAAAATGCCCGTGGCGTTGGTGCTACGCCGCACCAAATATTTTACAGCGTACAGTTTGCACTACCCATTAAATATAAACGGGTAGTGTAAGTGCAACAAAACAAAGTTTAACAGGCTGTTACTTTTTAGTTGCTGGCGGTGGGGGTGGTGGGCCTGTAAGTTTTTGCAGGTTGGCAATAATTTCCCTTACTTCTTTTATGGTGTAAAACTGGTATACCTCTGGTGCAGTGTTATCGTCAGTTTCTGGGGCTGCCGTCATTGGGTGAAAAGGTGCCACTACAAATGCATTGGTATTGGCTGTTATTTTGGCTGCGGTATTGGGCAATATAAAAAAGTTACGGTTGGCATCGCTAACATTTTTACCGGCAACAAGCTGCTGCAGGGAGTCAATTTTCTTTTTCAGGTCATCCTGTGTCATTACCCTGTGGGCTTCTTCAGGTGTGGTAAAACGCTGGTAGCTGCCAATAATAGTATCGTTGCCTTTTAAATTTATAACATAATAGCCTTTTTCTTTAGTATTTATGGTTGCATCGCCTTTAGCAGTACTTACCTTAAGGGCATCGCCATTAAAATCAAGTGTTTTCTCTTCGTGGCCTGTAGTGGCTTTGCATACAATCGTTTTTTCTGCCTCGTTAATTTCAGGGTTATTGTTAGAAAGTACCAGTAGTTTTCTGGGGTTGCCTGAGCAGGCGGCCAATAACAATGTAACAGCAAGGGGCAAAATATACTTTTTCATCTTGCTAAGATAAAGAGGCCGTTTCAAATTAAAACAATCAATTGTTTTTTTTGAAACGGCCTCTTTAAATAAAGCGGGTAATAACAAATTATTCCAAACTGCTTATTTAGCTGCAAAATGCTCAGCCACCTTGTTCCAGTTTATCACATTCCAAATAGCGCCAAGGTAATCTGGCCTCCTGTTTTGGTATTTCAGGTAATAAGCGTGTTCCCAAACGTCAACACCCAGTATTGGTGTGCCTTTAACTTCGGCAACATCCATCAACGGGTTATCCTGGTTGGGGGTAGAAGATATAACCAGTTTGCCATCTGCTTTAATAAGCCATGCCCATCCGCTGCCAAAGCGTGTAGCACCTGCAGCAGCAAATTTTGTTTTAAACTCATCAAAACTGCCAAAGGTTGCGTTAATAGCATCTGCCAGTTCGCCGGTTGGTGTACCACCAGCACCAGGGCCTAAAATTTCCCAAAAAAAGCTGTGGTTCCAGTGGCCGCCACCGTTGTTGCGTACTGCTGGTGAAATTGAGCCAGCAACTTTTACCAGTTCCTCTAAGCTCTTGCCCTCGTTTGCGGTGCCTGCAATAGCATTATTAAGGTTTGTTACATACGCCTGGTGGTGTTTGCCATGGTGTATTTGCATGGTCAGCGTGTCAATATACGGCTCCAGTGCATCAAATGCATACGGAAGCGCCGGTAGTGTAAATGCCATACGGTTAAGTTTTAATTTTCTTAGTTAATAGATAACAAATGTACTTATTCAAATTTTAAACGGGCAAAACGCGTTTTATTTGTTTCTTAAGTCGAAACTGCACAACACAATTATGGCAGGTAGCGCTTTTAAAATACCACTGTATTTGTTAAATGCTTTACATTAGTAAAAAAACTGCTTTATGAAAAATTTGGCCCGCCAGGGTAACTCCCGCCGCTCGTTTGTAAAAAATGCGGCCGCAGGTTTAGGCTTGCTGCCATTATCTGCAATGGTTAATGCACAAGCGGGCAGTGCCCCCGCCAGTAAATTAAAGGTGGTATGCGTGGGGGGCCACCCCGATGACCCCGAAAGCGGTTGTGGCGGCACCCTTGCCAAATTTGTAAATGCAGGCCACAGCGTTACCATTATTTACTTAACCACCGGCGAGGCTGGTATACCTGGCAAAAGCCACGATGAGGCAGCAGCTATACGCAAGCAGGAAGCAATAAATGCCAGTAAGGTACTGGGGGCAAAACCTGTTTTTGCAGGCCAGATTGATGGAGATACCATTATGAATAATGCCTGGCTTACTACCCTGCTAAGGCTTATTACAGGCGAAAAACCGGATATTGTTTTTACCCACTGGCCTGTAGACTCCCACAAAGACCACCAGATTGCCAGCCTGCTTACCATACAAACCTGGATGAGGGCTGCCAATAAATTTGCCTTGTATTTTTTTGAAGTTTGTGCTGGTGAGCAAACCATGGTTTTTCACCCAACGGATTATATAGATATAACGGATACACAGGAGCAAAAAAGACAAAGTGTTTACTGCCATACCAGCCAGGACCCGCCCGGTATTTATGCCTGCGGCCACGCTGCCATGGAGGAGTTCAGGGGCAGGGAACTTGGTGTAAAGGCAGGAGAAGGCTTTATTAGGATGAACGGCAGGATGCAAGGTGGGCTTTCAGCGTTATAGAGACTGTAGAATATTGGTTTTTATAACAACTGCCTTTGCAAGAGTACCATATAAAAATGGCCGCTGGTTATATGTAATAACAGCGGCCATTTTTATTAGAAGAGATAAAAGCACTACTCATGTACCACCAGTACAGGCAGGTTGCTTTGATAGCTTATTTTTTTAGTGTGGTCGGTTTTAAATATCCTGGCCAAAAGCGGGTGTTCGTGTTGAATAGTGATAACAAGGTCAATGTTTTTTGCTTCAGCAAAAAGCTGCAGGCCTTCCTCTATATCGTACAGGCGTAAGAAATAAAACTCTGGGTTAAACTCAGAAAAATGGTCAATCAAAGCCTTTTTTTCTTTTTCGTATTCTTCAGAAATGGCTACGTAATGCTCGCTGTTTACGTTTACAATATGCAACGCAGGGCTAAATGTTTTAAGAAATGCTTTAATTGGCTCAGCAGGGGTGGTGTAATAGGCGTTTTTAAAGTCGGATGCCAGCATTACGTTGTTTATGCCCGTGTATTTTGCGTGTTCCTGTACAATTAATACAGGGCAAACTTTAGTTTCGGCCAGTTTAAGCGTGTTGCTGCTTACAAAAACCTGTGCCAGTTCCGACCGGTTAGTGATGCCCATTATTACCAGCCCGGCATTGTATATTTTAACCTGTTTTTCTATTTGCTCAATAAGGCTGCCGCCAATAGCGCAAACACCCTCTGACTGTGCATTATAATCGGTCAATAATTTTTCACTAAGTTCATCAAGCTTTGCGGGGGCAGCTACTGCATCCTCATCCGATTCGGCCAAATGAAATAATACAATTTTTAAGTCTGCCCGCCCTGCGAGTAACTGGGCCGCATAATTTGCGGCGTTAAGTGATGTTTCAGAAAAATCTACTGGTACAATTACAGTGTTCATAATGTTTTGGTTAATCGTCCTCAAGATAGTAAAATGTTGCAATTTGCATGCCCGCAGCTACAACATTACACCTGTTTTATAAAAAAAATTCATTTTATGCACCTGAAACCAATGTGGTTAGAGGCCGATTTGGGCTCGCCCTTGCCCCTTGTGCCAACCATATAACGCGTGCAATATTGGTCGGTACAAAGAAAAGACCCTCCGCGCTGCACTCTCTTTGGTACGCCCGGTTCATCGGGGTCAAAAGAGTTTACAGGGCCTGCAGGTTTTTTTACGGTACCCTGCCGGGCGAGTTTATCGTAATAATCTGGCCTGTACCAGTCGGCACACCACTCCCACACATTGCCAGCCATATCGTAAAGGCCATAGGGGTTTGCTTTGAATTTGCCCACGGGTGCTATGCCTGTAAAACCATCTGCGCCGTTATCACTACCAGGAAAAGAACCTTCAAAAATATTGGCCATCCATTTACCGTCTGGCTTTAGCTGGTTGCCCCAGGGATAAAGCTCACCCGTTTTGCCCCCGCGTGCTGCAAATTCCCATTCGGCTTCGGTTGGCAGCCTTTTGCCTGCCCATTTAGCATAAGCAGCAGCATCCTGCCAGCTTACCTGTACCACAGGGTAGTTGCCTTTGCCCTCAATTGAACTGGCAGGCCCAAGCGGGTGCCGCCAGTCTGCCCCCTGTATATATCGCCACCAAAGCAGGTAGTTGTTTAGTGGCACTGGCTGCCCCGGCGGGGTAAAAACAGCAGAACCGGGCACCAGTGCCTCCGCAGGCACACCAGGAAAATCTGCTGCATCGGGTGCCCGCTCCGCATCGGTAACATAACCTGTTGCGGTAACAAATTTGGCAAACTCATCGTTTGTAACCTCGGTGGCATCCATAAAAAAGCCATCAACGTAAACCCGGTGCAGTGGCCTGGCATCTCCCATCCTTTTATCGCCGCCCCCATCCATACCCACAGGGTTAATGCTGCCCATGGTAAACTCGCCGCCGGGCATCCAAACCATTCCGGCCGGGGCGGTAACAGGTGCTTTGCCTGTGTTAATAAAGGATGGCTTAAACTCCTGGCCGCCCTGCTGCATGTATAGTACACTGTCGTTTGGGGTAAGCCCTATGCTGGTGCAACTTATGGCACTGCCCGTTTTTGCCGCCAATAAGTTATTTTGTTTTGGCGCTGGTGTATTGCAGGCTAACAGCAGCCATAAAGGCATGGTAAAATATATTTTTTTGCAGGGGGCCATGTGGTTGTTACAATTAAAAAAAGTTGGCGTTGTTTTTAACATGCCTTGTTATAAATAGTGCCTGTGCAATTATTTAAACAGTAAAACAGGTTATACTATTTGCCTTTTTTGGCATTGTTTAGCAAACGTTTAACCCTTATGGTTAGTTCGGCTGGCTTAAAAGGCTTCGACAAAAAATCGTTTGCACCCATTGAAAAGGCTTCTAAAACGGTTTCTTCCTCATCCAATGCCGATAAAACAAGAATAGGCAGCTTTTTATCGTACTCGCTTCTTAAAATTCCAATAAGTTCAAGCCCCGATGTGTAGGGCATAAGTATATCTGTAATAATAAGGTCGGGTTTAAAATTTTCCATTTCCTGTAATGCATCCCGGCCATCGCTTGTACCTAATATTGTGAAATTATCTTTTTTAAGCTGCTCCTTTATCGTTTCCAGCATTATAACATCATCTTCTGCAATAAGGATTTTCATGGATCGTGTGTTTATCAGGGCTAAGACTTTCGTAATTAACGCATGATAACTAAATTTCTAAAATACTGCAATTAAAATTAGTAAATCAGCCGTTATTTTGGGTGAATATAAGCAACACTTATATGTTTTGGCTTATTTTTAACCCGTTGCTTAATCTCATTCATCTATTTTTGTTAACTAAGAAATATAGGCTGTTTAAAAAAACTGCATGATGAAAAAATTAATATTGGGATTTGTTTTTATTTTAGGTGCTACTGTTAGTATGGCGCAACGCAAGGATAGTACTGGTACAAAGCATAAAACCCCCTGGACTAAAATTGACCTCAGCAACCGTGCAAACGACCATTTTATGGTACAATATGGGGTGGATGCCTGGGCAAATGTGCCTGATACCATAGCCCCTTCTGGCTTTTCCAGGCATTTTAACTTCTATTTTATGATTGACAAACCGTCAAAAAATAACCAGCATGTTAGTGTTGCTTATGGCGCGGGCCTGGGGAGCAGCAACATGTTTTTTAAAAATAAGTATATTAACCTCAAATCGCCCACTTCAACGTTGCCTTTTACTGATGTTACAACAGCATCAGTAAACCACTTTAAAAAGTTTAAGTTAACCACTATTTTTCTGGAAATACCCCTGGAGTTAAGGTACGCTACCAACCCTGCCACCCCCGATAAAGGGTACAAGTTTGCGGCTGGTATTAAAGCTGGTTACCTTATTACCGCATATACTAAAGGTAAGGATGCGCTTGATGGCGCTGGCAACAGCCTTTACGGGCCTACTTATAAAGTGAAGGAATACGATACAAGGTTTATTAACAATACTAGGGTTGCTGTTACTGGCAGGGCTGGTTATGGTAACTTTTCACTGGACTTTTCGTACCAGGTAACTAACTTTTTAAAACCCAATACGGGCCCAACTATTAACCCTTTCTCTATAGGCTTAACTGTTAGCGGGCTGTAACAATACTGCGTTAATTAATTTAAAAGAGGTGAATAGCATTATACTGTTATTCACCTCTTTTGTTTTTAGTTGTGTGCAGGCATTAAGCAACAGGCCTTTTTAAATAACTGTTATAATCTGGCACAACAGCTTCGTAGGTATGCTGCATATAGGGCGATGTCATTAAAAAATCGGCCGTGGCACGGTTACATGCCATTGGTATATTCCAAATAACACACATGCGTTGTAGTGCCTTTACATCACTGTCGTGCGGCTGAGACTCCATGGGGTCCCAAAAAAATATTAAAATATCAATTTTACCCTCAGCTATCATCGAGCCAATTTGCTGGTCGCCGCCCAACGGGCCACTTAACAATTTATGTACAGGCACGCCAATTGCCTGCTCTACCATGGCGCCTGTAGTGCCAGTTGAATACAGTTCATGCCCTTGCAACGCGGTTTTGTTGCTGATAACCCATTGGGTTAAATCGGCCTTTTTATGGTCGTGTGCTACCAGTGCAATACGTTTTAACTGCTTTAAATTTTTGAAGTTTGCCATCTGCTTTTTATTGGTTGAGCCTTGCTGAAAATGCTTTTTAATACATGTTGCCTAAAAATGTACGTAAGCCTTTATATGTTTAAAAATATGCCAGCAAACATACATGCTGTGCCCAAAAATGCAAGTGTTTTTTAGCTTGTTTTTATGGTTGTAGTAAATATCAGCGTAATTTTTTTAGGGTTCTTAAAACCATAACTGTCCGTTGGCCGTAACTGATTGTATAAATAATCAATACAAAAACAAAAATCAATTTAGTATGAAACTTTTATCAACAGGCTTAAAATCAATGCTTACAGCGGTATTATTGTATGCAGGCTCAACTTTTGCACAGTCCGAACCAATGGTGGGCGGAGCCCCTATGTATCCCACAAAAAACATTGTGGAAAATGCTGTTAACTCCAAAGACCATACAACATTGGTAGCTGCAGTAAAAGCAGCTGGCCTGGTTGAAACCCTTGAAAGCGATGGCCCGTTTACCGTATTTGCCCCTACCAACGAGGCTTTTAACAAATTGCCCGGCGGCACTGTAGAAACCCTGCTTAAACCAGAAAACAAAACTAAACTTAGCGGCGTGTTGACCTACCATGTTATTGCAGGCCGCATAGACAGCAACACCCTTTTGGCCTGGATTAAGAAGAATGGTGGTAGCTATACAGCCAAAACAGTGCAGGGCGGTGAGCTTAAGTTTTGGGTGAAAGGCAAGAACCTTTGGGTTACAGATGAAAATGGCAACAATGCAAAAATTACCATTAAAGATGTTTTTCAAAAAAATGGGGTAATACATGTTATTGATACAGTGTTATTGCCAAAAAGCTAAATTAAATTAGTGGGTATTTAAGTGTAAGGGCTGCTTTATGGCAGCCTTTTTTTATTTTTGCCAAAAAGCAGTGCCAAAACTTAGACTATTTATCCCGGCTGTTATTTGGTTTATTATAATTTTCATTTTGCTGATGATGCCTGGCGATGATATACCCAAGGCCCATTTTTTTGATATTGTTTATTTTGATAAATGGGTGCATGCTGGCTTATTTGGTATGCAGGTAATACTGGCCAGCTTTCCCTTTTTTAAAAACAGAGACAATTTTAAGCGGGTAGTAATAAATATTGCTATTGGCGCAGTTGTATATGGTGTAGCTATGGAGTTTGTACAAAAATATTTTACAACAGACAGGGCTTTTGATGTTTGGGATATGGCTGCCGATACTTTTGGCGCTTTTATGGGGTGCCTGTTTATGATAATATTATATAAGAGAAAATTACGCAGGCTTAGCCTGTAGTATTATTTTGTATTGCCCTGCTTTAGTATGGAAAGCAGTTTAATAATCTTCTGTTCAATCAGTGCACGCTCTGGGTTTACCAATAAATGCCCACGGCCCGGTACCATGTTTATCTCCAAAAAAGGTACATGGGTTAGCTGTTTACGCGCAAAATCGGCGTTGGTGGTATACACCAGGCCATCATTAGCCCCCTGCAAATAAATAACCGGCACATGTATATTTTGCCATAAAGGCAACAGCTTCTTCAATTCCTCCTTATGGTGCAGTTTTTCAGTGTTTGCACTTTGCAGCATGCGCGGCACAACCCATTGTAAAACGGGGTATTCAATGGCAGGGGTAAACCAAAGCATCTTCTCCTCGCCTGGTGCTAATGCAGGGCCCACCAGTATAAGGCCATCAACCAGTTCGGGATGGTCCATTGTTATGCGGCAGGCTATTGCCGTACCGTACGAGGCTGCCACAATAATCAGCGGGTGGTGCAGTTTATGCAGGCTGTCAATAATTGGGCTTATCATGGCGGCCTGTTCCTCCACATAAGGCACTGGCTTTGCCAGGCCCGAATACCCATAACCGGGCCTGTCTACTGAAAACATTGTGGCTTTTGTAAGCAGGGTGCTGTCAGTTAAATAATCCTTGTAATAGCTTAACGAGCCAGGCGCACCGTGAATAAACAAAATGGTGGCTGAAGTATCGGTGCCGGTAGTGGCATAACGTATTGCCCTTCCGTGGCTGTTGTAATAGTTTATGTGAACTGGTACATGTTTATCGCCAAAAAATTTTGTTAGCGCAGCATCATCCATCCTGAACTGCACAAAACGGTCGCCAATAAGTAAAACAAGTATTAAAAGTACCAGTGTAACGAGGATAAGCCTTAATGTAAACCTTAAAATTTTTCTGATGATCATAGTTTTCCGTTGAAAGGCTTACACGAAGATACACAGGGTATTATTTACGGAATAAACATTTATACAGATGACAGTATTTACATGAGAAATGGTAGACCACTAAAAGCTTAATAATACAGTAACCGAAATTTTTTTATTTGATAAATATTTATTAAGTAAATTTCACAAAAAGTTACATGTTATGAGATGGAGAAAGTTCAACGGCGAAAGTATCTACCTGCCAATAAAAGATGCGGTAGAGGAAGCTATTAAACGGGAAACCGCAAAAGGGGTTAGGTTAAAGGTTTGTATTGGCACCGACAGCCAGGTGAAAGGTGCAGAAACCGAGTTTGCTACGGTAATTGTTTTTTTACGGGAGCATAACGGTGGTTTTATGTACATACACAACGAGAAAACCAGGCAGAAGTACAACATTAAAGAGCGTATGCTGGTAGAAGTGGCTAAAAGCATTGAAATTGCTTACGAGCTGTGCAACCTGTTTATTAGCTACGATGTTGATATGGAGGTACATGCCGACATAAACACCAACCCGCAGTTTAAAAGCAATGATGCCTTGCGCGAAGCCATGGGGTATATTTTGGGTATGGGTTTTGCCTTTAAAGCCAAACCCGAAGCATTTGCCAGCAGCAGTTGTGCTGATAAAGCCGTAAATTAAATTTACCCGTTTTTAAAGGGTAAACAACCGGTTTTTGCCGGTTGCGTAAAATCGTCTCCCCTAATATTGCCCTTTTCCTTCTTTTGCACCTTTTTTACCACTCATTTCCTTCAACTTATACAGGTTGCAGCTACCGCAAAAACAGTAATACTATGCTGCTGCCCCGTTGTGCGCGTTAAATGCTAACCGGCAAGCAGGGCCGCTATTGCAGCATGATAATTTTCAAAAGCAAAACTGTTAACGGCCGCATTCATCATAGCGGTAATGCTTTCGTTTTGCAGGTTGCCTATGCTGCCTTCGTGTACATGGTTAACAGTGGTTGACCATGTATAATCGCCGTTTTCAATATCCATACCCACTTTTTTGTACGCATCGCGAAAAGGCAGGCCCTGCAGCACAAGTTTATTTACCTCTTCTACACTAAACAGGTACTTATACTTTTCATCCGCCAGTATGTCCTTCTTCACCTCCATATTGCTTAACATAAGCGCGGCCATATCAAGGCAGGTGCGCAGCGTTTCAAAGGCAGGAAACAAATGCTCCTTAAGCAATTGAAGGTCGCGGTGGTAACCACTGGGCAGGTTGGTGGTCATTAAAGTTATTTCGTTGGGCAAAGCCTTTATGCGGTTGCAATGGCTGCGTATAAGTTCAAAAACATCGGGGTTTTTTTTATGGGGCATAATGCTGCTGCCAGTGGTAAGCTCCGGCGGAAAGCTTACAAAACCAAAGTTTTGGTTGAGGAACAGGCAGGCATCCATGCTTAGTTTAGCCAGGGTATCGGCCAAATTGGCCAATGCCGATGCCACAATACGCTCCGCCTTTCCACGGCCCATTTGCGCGTACACAACGTTATAATTAAGGTCGGCAAAACCAAGCAGCTTTGCGGTAAGTGTTCTGTTAATAGGGAAGGAGGAGCCGTAGCCTGCAGCAGAACCCAGCGGGTTTTTATTTACAACATCGTACGCCGCTTTAAGCGTAATGGTATCGTCTACAAGGCTTTCAGCATAAGCGCCAAACCACAACCCAAAAGAAGATGGCATAGCCAATTGTAAATGGGTATAGCCGGGCAAAAGGTTTTCCTTAAATTTTTCGCTTAACTCAATCAGCAACTTTGAAAAGGCGTGTATAGCGGTTACTGTTTTTTCCAGTTCGGCCCTCATGTAAAGCTTAATATCAACCAGTACCTGGTCGTTACGGCTGCGGGCTGAGTGTATTTTTTTGCCGGTATCGCCCAGCTTTTTGGTAGGGAGGTACTCCACCTGGGAGTGTACATCTTCTATGCCTTCGGCAATAACAAACTGGTTATCAGCACCCCCATCCACTAAAGTTGCCTGCTGGCCGTGCAAATTTGCGGCTGATTGTTCGCCTGTTGCAATTGTTTGTGGGTTATTAACGGGCAATGTTGTTTTGTAAATTTCGCGCAGTTCTTTTACAAGTGCATCAGCTTCATCGTTGGTAAGCAGCCCAACCGTTGCCAGCATTTTTGCATGGGCAATATTGCCAAGTACATCGTAGGGGGCAAGCAGCAGGTCAAATTCCTGGTCTTTACCTACGGTAAACTTTTCTACTTCTTTTAAAGAGGCTATATTTTTTTGCCAGAGCTTCATAATACTTAATTGAACGAATTACACAAATTAATAACCGCCGTAATGCAAACCAAACTGCATTGGCCTGCTAAAGCAACTTGCCCAACAGGTTAATATACATTTCAATCCCTTTCCCAATTTCCTCAATATATATAAACTCGTCTGCACTGTGGCTGCGAGCACTGTCGCCTGGGCCCATTTTAAGGGTTGGAAACTTCATTAAAGCTTTATCGCTGGTGGTGGGCGAACCATAATAACTGCTGCCCAATGCTATACCTGCCTGTACCAGCGGGTGCTCAAGTGGTATTGAGGTAGAGCGCAACCTGCTGCTGCGCGGCTGTACATCGCTTTGCACATTCTCCTTAATAATACCCAGCACTTCTTCAAAGGTGTATAGCTCATTAACCCTAACATCTACGGTAAACTTACACTCGCTTGGCACAACGTTATGCTGGCTGCCCGCATTAACAATGGTTACACTCATTTTCATTGGCCCCAGCAGGCTGCTTACCTTATCAAACCTGTAAGTACGGAACCATTCCATATCTTTCATGGCTTTGTAAATGGCATTGTCGCCTTCCTCCCGCGCGGCATGGCCAGCACGGCCGGTGGCAGTGCAATCCAGCACCAGCAGCCCTTTTTCGGCAATGGCCATGTTTAACATTGTAGGCTCGCCTACTATGCCAAAATCAATGTTTGGCAGCATTGGCATTAATATCTCTACCCCGTTATGGCCCGAAATCTCCTCCTCGGCAGAGGCTACAAAAATGAGATTGTATTTTAGGTTTGGTGTGTTGTAATAATGTACAAATGTTGCAATAAGCGATACCAGGCAACCGCCCGCATCGTTACTGCCTAAGCCATACAGCTTGCCTTCTTTTTCAATGGGGTCAAAGGGGTCAAGGGTGTAACCCTTATTAGGCTTTACGGTATCATGATGAGAGTTAAGCAGTATTGTGGGCTTGCTTTCATCAAAATATTTATTGGTAGCATAAATGTTATTAAGATAGCGCTGAGTATTAACACCTTCTGCTTCCAGAAAATTATTAATCAGCGCCGCTGTTTTGTCCTCCTCCTTGCTAAAGGATGGGGTGGATATCAGCTTTTTTAGCAGGCCAATGGCGTTTGAGGTTAATATGGGTAAACTATCAATCATTACAATCAATAAATGCTTTATAATAAAATCGTTGATACTGTATTTTCTGCCCGTTCCAGCGTTGTACAAATGCCTGTTCTAACTTTTTTAGGCCATGCTTCTTACTGTTAAAAACAATCAGCATCTCGCCCATTACCCAGCCGCTGGCTTCATTAACTATAATATTGCTTATTTGCTGTTTACACCAGTTAACGCCTTCAAGGTTGCTTATCTCTTGCGCAAGCAATGTACTTTTGCCGGTAACCGGGGCTTCGCTGTTTTCCACCTGAACAATTTCGTCATCGTAAAACAACTCAATCAAAGCAATGTTTTCGCCGCTTTCCAGCATTGCCTTGTACTGTTCAACCGCTGCGTTTAAATTGTCCATCTATGCGTTGTTAATAGAGGTACCCGATGTACCCTGTATCAGTCCTTCCAGTTCTTCAGCCTTGCCGATAATAACGCGGTGTACGCCCTTTGCCAACGCTGCAAATGCATTGTCCAGTTTAGGTATCATACCCGCAAATATCAATTGCTTCTCTTTAAGCTCACTATAGTAAGCGGGCGAAATAGCTGGTATCACTGTTGCATCGTTGTTTGCATCCAGCAAAACCCCCGCTTTTTCAAACGAATAAATTAAATGCACCTGGTACAAACTACTCAATGCCTGGGCAATTTCCTGCGCAATGGTATCGGCATTGGTGTTTAATAAAACACCCTGCCCATTGTGGGTTATTGGTGCCAGTACAACATTTACCTGCTCATCCAGCAGGCTTTTTAGCAGTGCTGTATTTACTGCATCAACATCGCCCACAAAGCCATAATCTATGTACTCGCCTGTTGCCTGTTTGTTTGCAACAGGTGGTCGTTTATGTGCCTTGATTACATTGCCATCTGCACCACAAAGGCCAATAGCATTACAACCATTTGCCTGTAGCTGTGCAACAATATTTTTGTTTATGTAACCGGCATACACCATGGTTACAATTTTTAAGGTTTCAGCATCTGTAATACGGCGGCCATCAATCATTTGTTGCTCTACCCCTAATTGGGCAGCCAGCTTGGTGGCCAGTTTGCCCCCGCCATGTATTAAAATTTTTTTGCCCTCCACTTTTGTAAACGATGAAAGAAATGAGGTAAGCTTTGCTTCATCATCAATAATATTGCCCCCAATTTTTATAACATAAAGAGGGCTTAAATCTGCAAGCGGAGCCCCCATCCCCTGAAGGGGGGTAATAAGCCGGTTTAAAGTATTTGAAATTGTTTCAGTTACGGCTTTTTTCGCTTTAA